>JBOHOS010000411.1:0-3726 GCA_050731295.1 Nitrospiraceae bacterium
CTTAAGACGTACGGGGAGTCATGTCAAGATCGTGTCCTTGCTCTTTTCAGTGCAAGCGTCGCGGCGGCAGGCTCTGTGAGATGAGCTCTGCCGGTCGCATGTAAGAAGGCGGCTGGTGGCTCACGACCGCGTCACCATCCACGAAGGTCAATTTTTGGCAAGATGAAACAGCGTCACATCGTGTTTGATGCGAGCCTTGGGCAAGACCGCCTGGTGCATCCGGAAGGTCGGAAGTTGTTCGACGAGGTCGATGTGGTGAATTCGCAGGAGGCTCGCTTGCAGCGCCGGACGCATTGATGAAGGTCCCACCACAAACGCAAGTCCGCCCGGGTTCAGCGCCTTCGCCACAACCCCCGCCATGTTGTTCAGCCTGACGGTCTGGGTGTAGTCGGCAAAGGCGATCCACTTGTAGATCAGATCATAGCCTCTTTGATAGGCCTGATCCTGATCACCGGCAGCGGGCAAGAAACGGAACGCTGGAACCCAGTCCAGAAGTTGCTGCCTTGTCAAAAGCGTCCACAAGGTCTGGGCCTGTTTCTGCGCATACGCCGGGTAATGGTAGAGAATGGTGTGCGTTCTGAAGCGACTCAAGTTGATACACGTCGTCAGCGCCGCATCGATGCTGTCGATCAGCACGTCATTGACCCGCGCCAGATGAGACACTAGGGCAGGAACGTCTTCCATCAAATCGTGGAGATAGTCGGCCACGAACGGCTGCGTCGAGAGCTCTCCGATTTCTCTGTCGTCCTCCGGATAGAGCAGCACAGCGGAAAACGATTCCATGGGAGAGACGGGCGGCAGGGTCCCGCCCAACAACGCGCGCCACCCAGGGCCCCGGGATGCATGCCCATCCTGAGCGGTGTCCTGTGTTCCCGCGGAATCCCTTACACCCTTCCAGTTCTGTGGTATCGGTATCTCTGCGCGGTTGTCTTCATCTCTGAGCACAAACTTCCCGTGAGCGACCGCGACGCTCCGCTGGTACGGCGCCGCGCGACCTTGCTCGGCCCTGAGGAACGACAGACCCGCTTGATCGTCGGCGAGCGTCGCTTTTTGCACGATATCACGCTTCATCGTCACGCAGAGGCGCCTGGTCGCATCGAAATACCGAAGAGGTGGATCGGGCGACGGCAGCCAGGCGACCTCATGGGAACGGGACGGGTCCGTAAATACGTTGAACGCCTGTTGCCGGACCGGCGCGTGAGGAACGAAAAATCCGCTGAACAACCGAAAAGCCGCTTCGGATGGATAGGTCGGAATACCGCGATAGCGAAGCGGCAACGGTTGTGAAGACTGCTCGTTCTGATCGTCGTACAGTCCCCTGATTAACTCAAAGACGGCGCTGCCTGTCCCCGGCAGTAGTGACTGAAATAGTTCTACGACCGGCAAGAAGTCGATCCGGTGCCAATGCATGGCGCCCATACATGCCATGAACCGCACTCGGTCAGGAGCGGCGTCAAAGGTCCCGTCATCCAACACGTAGAAGGCATCCTTCTTGTGCCGGATAGTCGCCTGGCCGCGCGCGTCGATGTGAAGGTCCTCATCGCCATAAAAGAACCGCACTTCTTCCAGGGGCACCTGCAATGCCCGTGCAGCCATCTGCCTGAGGTCGTCGGCTTGCAGTCGCTCCCATCCCGCCTTTTTTGAGAGATCCAGAACGGTTTCGTTGATCAACCCTCCCGGTTTCAGTCCAACCCATTGCCCCCAATCCAGACGGACTCGCGCTCTTGATAATCGGATGCCCCCCTCGGACGCGGTCATCCATTCGCATTCGTGCAAAGGGTTCCCGTCAGGATCGGTCGCCAAGATCCGACGATCGTGGGATCCGTAGCAAATAAGGTGACCGCTTGCCCGGCGGACTATTCGCCCGCCCCCGGCTGAAATAGCGCTGGTGAAAACAAGATTGGAAGGAAACGACAGATTCCCGGGGCGTGTCAATGCGGAAAGGCTAGACGAGTCCACTTACTCTCTGATTTGGCCGCTGCCAAATACGATAAACTTGGAACAGGTCAATTCTTCAAGACCCATCGGTCCCCGGGCGTGAATTCGCGTGGTGCTGATTCCGATTTCAGCCCCCAGCCCGAATTGAAAGCCGTCGTTCAAGCGCGTCGAGGCATTGACCATCACCGCGCTGGCGTCCACCTCCCTCAAGAATCGCAAGGCGCGCCCATAATCGTTCGTGACGATCGACTCGGTGTGATGGGAGCCGCGCAGAGCAATATGCTCCATCGCCTCTTCCATGTTCTTGACCACCTTTACGGCCAGAATGAGCGAGAGAAATTCCTGACCGTAATCCTCGTCGGCCGCCGGCTTCGCTTCCGGAGCCAGTTGGCAGGTTCGTGGACAGCCGCGCACCTCCACTCCCGCTTCGGTGAGGCGGCGGACCAGATTCGGGAGAACGGCTCGGGCGCTGGATTGATGGACCAGCAAGGTCTCCATGGCGTTACAGGTCGACGGCCGCTGCACTTTGGCATTCAGGCAGATCCGTTGAGCCATGGCGGCGTCGGCGTCGGCATCGATGAAAATATGGCAGACCCCCTTGTCGTGCTTGATCACGGGAATACGGGAGTGCTCGGTCACCGTCTTCATCAACGATTCGCCGCCGCGCGGAATGATGAGATCCACGTACGCGTCTTGTTTGAGTAGTTCGACCGCGACCTCACGCTCCGTCCGGTCCACAAAGGAGATGGCCCCCGGCGGCATACCGGCTTTTTCGGCAGCCTGCGCCAAGATGGCCGCGATGGCGGTATTCGAGTGGATCGCTTCGGACCCTCCGCGCAGGACGCACGCGTTGCCGGACTTCAGACACAACGCGGCCGAGTCTGCGGTAACGTTCGGACGGGACTCGTAGATGATCCCGATGACGCCGATCGGCACGCGAACCTTCCCCACCTGCATCCCGTTCGGCCGGCGCCACATCTTGACCGTTTCGCCGACCGGATCCGGAAGTGTGGCGATCGCCCTGATGCCTGACGCCATTTCAGCGATGCGTTCAGGGGTCAAGCGCAAGCGATCGGCCTTCGCCTTATCGTTCTCTGTTCCGAACGATTCAAGATCCTTGGCGTTCGCCGCAAGAATCTCTTCGGATTTTTCCGTCAGACCATCGGCCATGGCGCTCAAGGCTTGATTCTTGATCGTCGTGGACAGGGAAGCGAGGCGCCCGGCTGCCCGTTTCGCAGCCCTGACGAGTTCTTCGATATACTCTTTGGTCGGCTTGGGTTCCGCCGCTTGTTCAAGGGACGGACTGGGGATTTCGGTTTCCATAATGTCTCCAGTGAGGTTCTCGATCGGCAGCATAACGTTGCGTGGCAAAGGCCGTCAAGATGTCGAATTGAGCCGTGTAAAATCTTCCCGAGTGCAAGATCGTTGCGTCCTTTGGAATGCTTACCCTCCGACCCTGCATCGTGCGGGGCAGAAGGCGGGCGAGGATGGAGGCAGGACGGATGGCGCCACGCTCGAAGCAGGAGTAGGTGCAAGCGATTCATGAGCGCTATCGGCACGCGACCCGAGCTGAGCAGCGCACGATCGTGGATGAGGTCACGCAGGTGTGTGGCTATCACCGCACGGATGCCATTGGGCTGCTCAACCATTGTGACACAAATCTATCGGCAGTGGCGCCAAGGATCGAGCAAAGGCGTTTCGAAATGGCTTTTCATCGGACAGATGACGGCTTCATCGGGATTTCTCGCCTATAGTTGGCTGATCCACGATCTCGTCTTTCTCTTCACC
>JBOHOS010000412.1:0-3744 GCA_050731295.1 Nitrospiraceae bacterium
GACCTGCTCTCTGATCACACCCAGTTGTTCAAGGAGTTTCAGGATAACGACAGCTTCAAGAAGTGGCTCTCCGACGCGATCTTCTCGGCGACCTACACCGGACCAGGGGCCTGATGGGTTCTGCGAAGGGTACTTCAGAAAATTATTGGACACTGTAATAACTCGGGAAGCCGAGGCTGCCCATTGAAGCGCCGCAATCGCTACGATGTGTCTGGACTGGAGGAAGCGCAATTTGAGCATGGTTCGCAAGGTCGGGTGCTCAAGAATCGGCTCGGCATCATTAGCAAACGCGAGATGGACCGGATCGAAGGGCGGGCGCAAGTTCATGCTCTCGAAGACCTGACGGCGATCTATGCGAGGGAACATTGCTTTACGGCGGCAGACATTTGCCGCATCCATAAGGTGTGGCTTCGACCGATTTATCGTTGGGCTGGACAATATCGACAGGTCAATATTAGCAAAGATGACTTTCCTTTTGCCGCTCCCAAGCAGATCCCCCGGCTAATGGCTGAGCTGGAAAAAGGTCCATTACGCCGGTTCACGCCCTGTCATCCCCCTTCCCTTGACGAAGTGGCTATGGCTTTAGCAGTAGTTCATGTGGAACTGGTCTTGATCCATCCTTTCAGGGATGGAAATGGTCGGGCCGCGCGTCTGCTCGCTATCTTGATGGGCTTACAAGCTGGTCTGCCCACACTCTTTTTTGGAGATATCTCGGGACGGAAGCGGAAACTATATTTTGCTGCCGTGCAGGCGGGGTTGGAACAGGATTATGAGCCGATGACAACAATATTCAGTGCGGTTATTCGGCGGACTTTAGAGATCCACGGACAGGTTTAGACCGGAGGCGAGGATATTCTCCTTCAAGGTCAGATCGGTCCAGCTTAACGCCTTCAATGCCCGTCGAGGTATAAACGGTCATCAGGAACATCTGACGGCGTTTAATCGGGTCGCGAAGATACGGGTTCGTTTTTACGAGCGAGCGTTTCAGCATGCATCGTACTATAGCATATCGCCTTTCTGACTTACTCACCGGTGAGCAGGATCAATGAAGATAATTAAAGAACACGAGCGAGTCGTATTGACCAGCGGCGTCCCCGCCGAAGGACTCGGTTCTGTTGGTATTGGCTCAACGACATCCCGGCCGTCATTTCTTTGATACTCGCGCCGCATCAAGCATGTCCCAAAGATATGCTGCATCGCGGAACTCAGCCTCCAAAAATCACCTGCTGCGTGCGCAAGATCTCATAGCGGCGAAACGGATTTCGTAACGCTGCCTTTTCAGTCAAACCGACGTTTCTTCCTAGGAGCATTCCTAATTCTTCTTGCATGCGAACGAGGTCAAAGCGGGAGTGGTTGGGGGATGGCTCAAACTCTACAAGTACATCAATGTCGCTATCCGGGCGAAAATCATCTCGGAGAACAGACACGAAGAGGGAAAGCTGTCGCACTTGATTGCGGCGGCAGAATTCCGCGATTTTGCCTCTTGAAGAGAGACCTGAACCTTCGTGCTCATTTCCGCCTCTGCATGAAATCTCCCGTCACCCTGATCATTGACAATGTTAGCGACCCTGCAAAGAAATTGGAAGCGAAAGTACGGCGGAAGGCCTTCACGAAAAATTTGCGGGTAAGCTCTAGCCCTGCACGTCAGCTTATTTTCAACACCCCGGCTCCTCTGATCGTCCCAGCTTTCAAGGCTTGTAGCGCTGCATTGGCCTCTTCGAGCCGAAACGACTGTGTATGCGTACGAATGGGGATGGCGGCGGCTTCGCGCAGAAGATCGATGCCGTCCTGTTTGGTGTTGGCGGTCACGCTGCGGATCATCCGCTCGCAGAGATAGTGCGCAACTGATTCAGCGTTGGGTCAGTTTGAGCGCTGCGGCGACGATTGGCTTGGCCCAATGCGGTGTTTGAGAGAGATCGCGCGGATTGAGAATCACTCCACGCTCCATGTGTAGCACTAGCCTGGGACTCGGCATTCGGCCGGTAGTGGGATCTGCCTCAGCGCTGTTGTCGTACACACGCAAGGCGGTAAGATGTGGCAGAAGCTTGATGAGATTGAGACGACTGCGCCCGTAGCGGCGGCGAATATCCTGCTCGGGAATGTCGTGGCCGCCCCGGCTGACTCGAGACCGCACGCGGTCAATATGCAGTTCCGGACTGGAAAGCCCCGCGTACCAGATATGGATTTCGATCCCCTCTGAAGCGGCCTGCGCGAGCAGGCTCGGAATCGTATTCCCGCCAAGAGTGGTCTCGAAGGCAAAATCGAGGCGTTCCGCGATAGCCTGTTTCAGCAGTCTCACGCCATGGCGCCAAGCTTCGCTGTTGGCTTCTGGTTGGCTTAGCATCCGGTTCGCTGCCATGATTGTGCGGGCGCCTTCGTCCGGGTTGTAATAGTCGCCGCCGTATTCACGAAAAGTCGCGCCGCCAATGCTGCTCTTGCCCGCGCCATTCACGCCGGCGAGTACGTAAATCTGAGGCGGCTGTGTAGAGATCATCGCAGCATGGCGGTGGAAGGCCAATGAAGAAGATTTACGAGCAAGGGCTATCGATTCTTACGAGCGGCCTTGACGGCCGCGCGACCCAACTGGGCGGGCGAGGCGTTGAATGCGGCTTTCATGCCCTTTTTGGATTTCGCCGTCTGCATGCGATCTAAAAGCGTGTCAAACTCAGCGCCGAGATCATCCAGGACGCGCGAGCGCATTTTCACGAGCGATTCAAATTCCTCATAGGAGATGAGTACGGCCTTCGGGGCATCGTGGCGGGTAATGGCGACCGCGCCGCCATGCGTGGCTTTGTCCAGGATTGCACCGAACTCGTTCTTGACTTTGGTGGCGGCCACAGAAAGGATGTCGATCTCTTTGCCTTGGCTATTGGTGAACGATAGTCTGAGCATGATTGGCCTCATTACTCGTCGAAGTGATCAATTTAGGCAGATTGTACACATTAGCTATAACTGCGTCAAATTTTCTTTGTTTCCTTGCCAGGATTACTCCCCTCTCATTTTCAACACCCCTGCCCCCTGAATCGTTCCGGCCTTCAGCGCTTGTAGCGCTTGGTTTGCCTCCTCCAGCTTAAATCGCTGTGTATGAGTACGAATGGGAATGGCGGCGGCCTCGCGCAGGAGGTCGAGCCCGTCCTGTCTCGTATTGGCCGTGACGCTCCTAATGACTCGCTCGCCGAAGAGATCGCGATCGTAATCAATCGACGGGATCGGCGTCATATGGATGCCGGCGATGGCCAGCGTGCCGCCTCGCTCCAAGGCGCGCAGCGCCGGCGGGACGATCTCGCCGGCCGGCGCAAAGATGATTGCTCCGTGTAGTTTATCCGGCGGCGTGTCGGTCGCGCCGCCGACCCATGCGGCTCCCAGCTCGCGGGCCAAGGCACGATGCTCCTCACGCAACGAGCTGACGTAGACCGAGCAGCCCCAGTGGCGGGCGACCTGGATCGTGATATGCGCCGACGCCCCGAAGCCGTACAGGCCCAGGCGCTGGCCCGGCCGCACGCCGCTAAGGCGCAAGGCTCGATAGCCGATAATACCCGCGCAGAGCAGCGGGGCGGCCTCATCATCACTAAAGATGGCTGGAATCGGATAGGCAAAGCGCTCCGGCACGATGGCATACTCCGCGTAACCCCCATCGACGTGATAGCCGGTGAAGGTCGCCTGGTCGCAGAGGTTCTTCCGGCCGGTCAAGCAGAACTCGCAGCGACCACAGGTCGCCTGGAGCCAGGCGATGCCGACGCGATC
>JBOHOS010000413.1:0-4617 GCA_050731295.1 Nitrospiraceae bacterium
AAAGAACGGTACGAGGTCCATCACGGGGTCCGGATCAAAGACGCCGCGCTGGTGGCGGCCGCAAAACTCTCACATCGCTACATCGGCGATCGCTTCTTGCCGGATAAAGCGATCGATCTCGTCGATGAGGCGGCGGCGCGGCTGCGCACGGAAATCGAAAGCCTGCCCGTCGCGCTGGATGAGGTGTCGCGGAAGGTCCTGCAATTGGAGATCGAACGGGAAGCCCTGCGCAAAGAGACCGACCTGGCCAGCCGCGCGCGTCTGGAAACCTTAGAGCAAGAGTTGGCGGACAAACGCCGAGAGACCGATGGACTGAAGGCCCGATGGGAAGCCGAGAAGGCGTCCGTGAGCCGCTTGCGCCAGTTACGCAAACAGATCGAGCAGTCCAAACTCGAGATTGAAAAGGCCGAGCGCGCCTATGACCTGAACCGGGTGGCCGAGCTGCGCTACGGCGAACTCCCCCGCCTGGAACGGGAACTGGCGTCCGAAGAAAGTCAGCTCACGCAGAAGCAGGGCGAGAGCCGTTTACTCAAGGAAGAAGTCGACGAAGAGGATATCGCGCAGGTCGTGAGCCGGTGGACGGGTATTCCGGTGACCCGCCTGATGGAAGGCGAGCTGGAGAAACTGCTGCGGCTCGAAGATTTGTTGCATGAACGCGTTGTGGGCCAGGATGAAGCAGTGCGGGCGGTGGCCGACGCAGTGCTCCGAGCTCGGTCGGGCATCAAAGATCCGAACCGACCGATCGGCTCGTTCCTGTTCTTAGGCCCCACGGGTGTCGGCAAGACCGAATTGGCGCGCGCGCTGGCGGCCACGCTCTTCGACGATGAAGCGAACATGATTCGCATCGATATGTCGGAGTACATGGAGAAACACACCGTCGCGCGGCTGATCGGCGCGCCTCCCGGCTACGTCGGCTATGAGGAAGGCGGCCAGCTCACTGAAGCGGTTCGGCGCCGACCCTTTTCGGTGATCCTGTTTGATGAAATCGAGAAGGCGCACCATGACGTATTCAATGTCCTTTTGCAAGTGCTGGACGACGGTCGCCTGACGGATTCGCAGGGACGGACCGTGGACTTCAAGAATACGGTGCTCATCATGACCTCGAATATCGGCAGTCAGGATATTCTAGAGTCCCAGCAGCGCAGCATGCCCTATGAGGACATGCGCAAGCAGGTCTTAGCCGAGCTGCGGCGCCATTTTCGCCCTGAATTTCTGAATCGCGTTGATGAGATCGTGGTCTTCCATCCGCTGACCGGCGCGGACCTCGAGAAGATCGTCACCATTCAGCTCGCGCGTCTCCGCGATCGGTTGGCCGAGCGGCGCATCAAGCTCGCCCTCACACCAGCAGCTACCGCCGACTTGGCGGGGCGAGGTTACGACCCAGTCTACGGCGCGCGGCCGCTCAAACGGCTGATCCAACATGATATCGAAACGCCGATCGCGCGGCTGCTGGTCAAAAGCGAATTGCGAGACGGAGAGACCGCGACGGTTGATGTGAAGGACGGCTCGCTGACGGTGATCCCGGCGGTCGAAGCCGAGATGCCCGGTTGAGGGGACTTGACCGGATGAGAACCGGTGTTATCTCTTAGGACAGACAACAGACGAGCCCCTGGACGGCTCAGTGAAAAGGAGGATCACATGACACTCACAACCTATTTACCATTTGATGTTGATGCGCTGTTGAACGAAGCGCTTCGCACGGTCAATGGACAGGCAGCTTGGGCTCCGGCCTGCAATGCCTTCGAGGATGAGCAGGGCTATTGGGTTCACGCGGCGGTCCCGGGGATTGATCGGAAGGATATCGAAATCGTCATGGAAGATGGCGTCCTAACGTTCAAAGGCGAGCGCAAGGATGAGGCGTCGGATTCCAAACGAATGTACTTCTCCCGTGAGATCGGGGTGGGCGCGTTTTCCCGTTCGTTCAGGCTCCCGACCGATGCAGACCCGAACAAGGTGTCGGCTTCTTACAAGGAAGGCATGCTGACCATCAGCGTCGCGAAACGGGAAGAAGCCAAACCCCGTCGCATCACTATCGAATAACCGAACTCAGAGTCCGGCAAGAGCTTTCGCTCTTGCCGGACTTAGCCCAATACTACTGCCCCGCCCTTTCGATCCTGATCATCCTTGCTCTTTTTAATTTTTTCGACGCGCCATTCCGTCGGCGTGATTTCCATCTGATGGCCCTTGATCGTCAAGAATTCTCCCTGATTGACGACGACCCGGCCGGCTTCCTTAATCTCCGCCTTGAAGATGATTTTGTTGGAATCGGCTTGCTTCAGCACGAGCGTGGTCGGGGTCCGCTCCAGCTCATGGGCGCGTCGCTCGTTGAAGGCCATGGTGCTGTCGATCACTTTGGTGATAAGCCGGCCAGTGGGATCAAACATGACGAAGTTGATCAGCAGCGGTCCATCCGGTTTCTTCAGCATCACCGTCATCTGCGGTACGCCTTCGATCTCCACCGTCCCGTCTGTGTTGCGATATACGTTGGATCCGATTTCCAAATCCATGTGATCACCCAATTAGAAATTAAAAATTATAAATGCCAAATTCAAAGCGCGGCACGACACATTGCGCTAGGGTTTTCGGATTCGATCCAGGATAAGCGCAATACACCCCCCTAACAGTCCTCCTCCCATGATGGCCGTGAACAGCTCGACTAATTTCACCTCCCACAACGAGCCTTGCGCTTGCATGACCTCACGGATCCCGCCCTGGAGCATAATGACCGACAGAGCCATCATCGCCCCGACAATAAACCACCATATGAAGACCCTGAACGACTTCATAGATTCTTTCGTGGTAGTCAATGTCCGGCATGCTCAAAAAGGTTGGCCGGCGAGGCCCAAGGCGAGAAGAATCCAAAGGCGTACCCTCTGGGGGTACGTTGAGGATTTCTTCGACCCGAGAACAAAGCTGGAAACCTTTTTCAACATGCTGATTACACGTCGCCGGTTCGATCTAAGCTTCGATACTGAATCGCTTCCGCCAGGTGTGGCGCCTCAATGGACTCGGCACCCGCTAGGTCGGCGATGGTGCGCGCCACCCGTAAGATACGACCATAGGCGCGGGCCGAGAGTCCCAGGCGCGTCATGGCTCGCTCGACCAGATCCTGGCCGGCTGCATCAATCGCGCAATACCTTTTGACGTGACGGGGTTTGAGCTGCGCATTACTGTAGAGCCGTTCGTTCATATAGCGAGCCGACTGGCGAGCGCGCGCCGCCATCACCCGCCCGCGTATGGCCGCAGAGCCTTCTTGCGTGCTTTCCCCGCCTAATTCACGCACCGGCACCGGCGGCACGTCGATATGGATATCGAGACGATCGAGAAGCGGCCCGGACAGCCGTCCCCGATATCGGCGGATCTGGTGCGGCGCGCACAGACATTCACGAGTGCGATCCCCGTAATAGCCGCAAGGACAGGGATTCATCGCGGCCACCAACATGCAGCGCGCCGGATACCGCAACGAGGCGTTCGCTCGAGTCACGGTCACGGTTCCCTCTTCCAGCGGCTGCCGGAGACCATCGAGGACATGTCGTTTAAACTCGGCGATCTCATCAAGAAACAGCACGCCATGATGCGCCAGTGAGACCTCACCAGGCCGTGGCACCGCTCCCCCTCCGATGAGACCCGCGTCGGAAATGCTGTGATGCGGCGCGCGAAAGGGACGGGTCGTGACGATCGATCGTCGTCCATTCAGCAGGCCGGCCACGCTCTGCACCCGCGCCGTTTCAATCGCCTCCTCGTAGGTCATGAGCGGCAAAATACCGGGAAGCCGACGAGCCAACATAGTTTTTCCCGATCCCGGCGGGCCGATCATGAGGATATTATGTCCTCCCGCGGCGGCCACCTCGAGCGCCCGTTTCGCATGCTCCTGCCCTTTGACATCGGCAAAGTCGTCTTCGTCCGCCGGCAACGCATTCGACGCCGTCAACGGATCCGGCGTGGCGACAGGGATCACTCGTTTGCCGGTTAGGAATTCGACCGCTTCAGGGAGGGTGTGCACGGGATACGCTTGGACGCCGTGGACGATCGCAGCCTCCGCCGCATTATCAGCGGGTAAGAGCAGAGCGCGGTTCTTCCGGCAGGCCAGACCGATGGACAGCACCCCGGTGACGGGCTTGATTCGGCCATCCAGCGACAGCTCACCGATGAACACATGATCGGCGACGACCTCCGCCGGCACCACACCGCCAGCCACCAGGATGCCCATGGCGATAGCGAGGTCCAAACCGGACCCTTCCTTCTTGAGATCAGCCGGAGCAAGGTTCACCGTGATCTTTTTGACCGGGAAGGTGAATCCCGTGTTCTTCAGCGCCGATCGGACGCGATCTCGACTCTCTCGGACCGTGGCATCCGGAAGGCCGACCACGGAAAACTGCGGCAGTCCGCCTCCGATATCAACCTCGACATCGACAAGGTACGCATCCATCCCCACTAAGGCCGCGCTCAATACCTTTGCCAGCACGATGCTCCCTGCAACAAGATCTTAGAACCAGCGCGGGATTATAGGCGTGACCTTTCAGGCTTTTCAACACGGTTCATCCCTTCACCAAGCGGCAGCGGCACCGTGTTCGGCTAGATTGCAATCACGTCCTGTCGTATAATTCGACCCTATGA
>JBOHOS010000414.1:0-1691 GCA_050731295.1 Nitrospiraceae bacterium
GACCGGGATCTTCTCCATCCGGTGCAGCGCCTCCTCGGTCCACGCGATCGTGTATTCCGCCTGGGTATCGATGGGTGGGACGTGCTTGCGGTTGGAGATCAGCACATGGCAAGACGCGGCGCGCAGCAGGTTTTCGGTATTGCTGCCGATATCCATGTCCTCATCGCTGTGCACGCCGATGCGGCCGACGATCAACAGCCACGGTTTTTCCTTTCGGACGTACTGAATGACCTTCTCGAACGCTTTGCCGTCCAGAAGCGTCGTCTTGATGTCGGTGTTTTCCGCCTGCGCCAGCTCCCTGGAGATATCCAGATGCGACTGGTAGATCTTGGCCAACCCGCTGTCGATGACTTCCTCGTGCAGCTTTTCCTGCTCCTTGAACCGGAAGACCTTGCCGGCTTCTTCATTGAGGACGCCGGAAATGCTGTGGAAGGCGGCGTAATGGAAATAAGGATCGAAGGCCGAGATCGCTTCCACGGGCTTGTTGAGCGCTTTTCCAAGAGCCAACCCCGTCATCAGCCCGCCGAACGAGTACGGACTGCCGTCCACCGCCACGATGATCTTGCCCTCGTCCATCGACTGCGTGTGTTTGATGATCAACATATCGGATGTTCGGACACGCCGGACCACCCGCTCGGTGTTGCTGCCGATGACGCTATCTTTGACCGCGCCCACACCCAGGGCGCCCATGATCACCAGCTCATACGCGCTGGTATTGATGTCTTCAGCCAGCACCTTCCAGTTTCGTCCCTCCAGCGACTTGCGCTCCAGGGGAAGATTCGCTTCCGTGCATTTCTTATCGACATAATCCAGGTAGGAATCGGTAATGATCTGCAGGCCGCGGGTAATCAGTGAATCGTGAATCTGTCGCTGCCGGTCCAGTTCTTTCTCGTCGTGATACTCTTCCGGCAGGCCGGCTTCCATCTGCTTAAACCGCTTGTCGTGCATCTTGGCCGCATAGACGTGGCTGCCCACGATCTTGGAGCCAAACGTTTTGGCCAGGCTTACCCCCAGGTCAACGGCCATATTGGAATGGTCCGAATTATCGACCGGGATGTAAATCGTCTTGTACATCAAACGCCTCCTTCAGCACTGCCGGCTCGGACTGAATTCGAAAGAATCGTAACATTCTCAATTGAGTCCGAGTCTGTAAAGAACGGGATGATAGCATCGGCCAAATCGCAAATGCAAGGGTTTAGAAGGGAATGGCTTCGCTCGCCGCCGCCGTGAACGCCGCGAGTAGGGAGCATCAAGAATGGGAAGATCCGACAATGGAACGTGGCCTTGAACCTTGGATAGCCGCTTTTCGTGATCGAAGAATTTCCTCCAGCGTAAGGAGGGCATTCCGGCCGGAGTTGCTTTCGACGCCGCGGATGAGGTTTTGATCCGCGTACGTCTGTCCGGTCTGCGTATCTTGCGAGAGAGATCCTGACCACGGACGAGGGTCTTGGCTTCCGTGTTTTCTCTGCCAGGCCGACAGGCAAGCCTTGGCAATAATTTTGTTAAGCGGTGCGGGGTTGTACAACAATTTCTTAATACTGGTCGGCGTGAGCATCAAAGGGTTATACCCCGCGGACAAGTACCCCTCCTCCAACAGCCGGTGCTCCAAATCCGTGTTGGGCTGAATCCCCAGGAAAAACATCAGCGGAAAGACCCGCTCCTCTCCCAAAATCGACGCCACCATCTTGTAC
>JBOHOS010000415.1:0-4221 GCA_050731295.1 Nitrospiraceae bacterium
GCACAGATCCGTCAACTGGTGGCGATGCCGATACGGGAAGCCATTCTGATCCCGAATAAGACGGCTCGCCAAGAGCGGCTGGACCAGGTGCGACAGGATGCGATTGAGAAGTTGAAAACGGAGGATCCGAATCGAGAGCGGCATATCAAGCTGGTCTTTCATTCGCTCGAGTACAGCGAAGTCCGAAACATGATCCTGGAACGAGGCGTGCGAGCCGATGGTCGCGGGCCTACCGATATTCGCCGGATCACGTGCGAGGTCGGCGTGTTGCCGCGCACCCACGGGTCGGCGTTGTTTACACGAGGAGAAACGCAGAGCTTAGCCGTGGTGACGTTGGGTACGACTGAGGACGAGCAGCGAATCGATGCATTGGAAGGGGAGTATCACCGCACCTTTATGTTGCATTACAATTTCCCTCCCTTCAGCGTCGGAGAAGCGCGCCCGCTGCGCTCGCCGGGCCGGCGGGAAGTGGGGCATGGAGCATTGGCTGAGCGGGCGTTGAAGCCCGTCATTCCCGCCAAGGATGTCTTCCCGTATACCCTGCGGCTGGTGTCCGATATTCTGGAGTCGAACGGGTCATCTTCCATGGCAACCGTGTGCGGCGGCACGCTGGCCATGATGGACGCCGGCGTGCCGATCACGGAGCCGGTCGCCGGTATCGCGATGGGCCTCATCAAAGAAGGCGATCGCGTGATGGTGCTCTCCGATATCCTGGGGCTGGAAGATCATCTGGGCGATATGGATTTCAAGGTCACGGGGACCAAGCACGGCGTGACGGCCCTGCAGATGGACATCAAGATCGCCGGCATTACTCCGTCGCTGATGAGACAGGCGCTGGAGCAGGCCCGCACCGGGCGGCTGTACATTTTAGAGCGAATGGCCGAAGCCCTGGCCGGCCCGCGCCAGAATCTCTCGCCTTACGCGCCGCGTATCTTCACCCTCAAAATCAAACAAGACAAGATCCGGGATGTGATTGGACCGGGCGGCAAAATGATCCGGAGCATCATTGCGGATTGCGGGGTCAAGATCAACGTGGAGGATAGCGGGGTCGTTTCCATCGCGGCGCTGGATGAAGCGTCAGCCAAGAAAGCCATCGACACGATCAATCGCCTGACCGAAGAGGTGGAAGTCGGCAAGACCTATCTGGGGACGGTCAGAAAGATTATGGATTTCGGCGCGTTTGTCGAAATCCTTCCGGGCACCGACGGACTGGTGCACATCTCCCAACTCGCCCATCATCGAGTCAAGACCGTGGCGGATGAAGTGTCCGAGGGCGATCAAATCATGGTCAAGGTCCTCGAAGTCGACAAGCAAGGCAAGATCCGTCTCAGTCGCAAAGAGACAATGCCCGCTCCGACCACGCCTGCCGCGGGGTAGTAAGGATGTATCGCAAGGTGGTCCTCGACAACGGGCTGCGGGTCGTTATAGAGCGAATGCCGACGCTCAAATCCGTGACGATCGGCATTTGGGTCAATGTCGGATCTCGGGACGAGGGGAGCGGCGAGGAAGGCGTGTCTCACTTTATCGAGCACATGTTCTTCAAGGGGACGGCCTCACGATCCGCGACAGAGATCTCACGCGAGATCGATGCGCTGGGCGGTGAGATGAATGCCTTTACGGGTCGGGAGACGACGACTTTTTACGTCAAGGTCTTGGATCAACACGTGAAGCCCGCGCTGGCATTGCTGTCCGATCTGTTTCATCACTCCCGGTTGGATCCCAAAGAAATTGAAAAGGAGAAACAGGTCGTTCTTGAAGAAGTCCGAATGGTCCAGGACGATCCCGAGGATTTGGTGCAGGACATCCATACCGAACTGATGATGAAGCAGCACCCGCTTGGCCGTCCGATTTTGGGGAAGACGAGGAGCATCCAAGCGTTGCGGCAGACGGATCTGCGCCGGTACATCGATGCGCACTACCATCCTCATGAAACGGTCGTGTCGGTGGCGGGCAATTTCAACGTCAGAGAGTTGCTGCGTCTCTTGCAAAAATTCTTTGGTTCCGTGGCAGGCCCCGGCCGGCCGGCCGTGCGGCGGTGGCCGCCGGCCTTCCACGGAGGGGTGTCGGTCCGCCGGAAAGCGCTGGAGCAGGCGCATCTCTGTCTTGGGTTGAAAGGCATCCGGCTCGACGACAAGGATCGCTACGGGGTCTTCGCGTTAAACTCCCTGCTCGGTGGCAGTGTCAGCTCTCGCCTTTTTCAGGAGATCCGGGAAAAGCGGGGCTTGGCCTATTCCATCTATTCCTTTGCCTCATCCTATTCGGATGCCGGCACTGTGACGGTCTATGCCGCCACCAGACCTCGCGAGGCTTCACGCGTCGTTGATCTGATCTGTCGCGAGATCAGGCAATTGCGCCATCGCGGCGTGGAACGAAAGGAATTGGAACGAACCAAAAAGCACATGAAGGGCAGCCTCATGTTGAGCCTGGAAAGCACGCAGAGCCGGATGAGTAAACTTGCGAAGGACGAACTCTTTCTGGGGCGGCATATGTCTCTGGAAGAGATGATGGCGGACATCGACCAGGTCTCCACCGAACAGATTAACCGTCTCAGTCGCGAAGTCTTTAACCTCGATTCCCTCACCGTCACCGCGGTAGGCCCCATTTCCCGCCGCTCACTTCACAGCGCCCTTCACTGATCCGTTCCCCCCGTAAGGCATCGTCAAAAACATAGACGTATCAATGGCTTATTTGTATGAGGCCGGAGGGGAAGCCGCCAAATATTTCCTTGACAAGAATTTGCCGATTGATTACGATCACGACACTCCTTTTTCTCCGGACGTTATCGTAAGGTAAAAATGTCGCGAAATACATTCATGTCATGGCTGAGAGGAAAGGAGGTGCGGACCGCTTCGTAGCCAGACACTCTCTATTTTCCGTTCTCTTACAGTGCGTGCAATTAAGAGTTTTATGTGTGGTTCATATCTATGAAGGAGGGATGAGGTATGAATAGGGTCGTAGTTATAGCTGCAGTCGCAGTTTTTTCAGTCGTCGGTTTTTTAGCGGCTGAGTTTGTTGCCGCAGCCGATGCGCCGTCCAGTGGTGGAGTGGCCCAACTCGGTAAGGAGACCCTGAAGGGTGAGGCCGTCAAGTCGTTGAAGGGACGAGTGTATGCTCAGTGGGCTGATAATCCGGAAAAGGAAATCCTTTTCGGCATTCAATATTGGAACACGGGTGAGCCGGCTTCAGGTACCCCGGCCGGGCGAGCCGCTTCCGACTTGGACGTCAGGCCACCCGATCCGTTGTTCGTCTGCTGCGCGTGGGGTTCCACCGGCGGAGCGGAAAGAAACAATCCTTATGCCGGATGGTACAATCCCCAACAGACGGTTCGTCTCTCGGTCAAGGACAAGGGTCTCATGGATCAGCTCATCAAGGCTTCCCAAGATCTCAAGGCTGTCGAAGTCTCGCTTGACGGGCGGACAATCACCGGATTTAAGGCCCTCAAAGAGGACTAGTCCAGGAGCGTCAACCGCGCCTCTTTTATAAGAAGAGAATTCATTCAACGATGGTTAGTTAAGGAGGGTGCGATTATGAAATGTCATGGGAAAGCATGGGCCTTCGTCGCCGCCGTGGCTCTCGTCGGTGGAATGGCCACCGCCGCGCTGGCTATTGAGGCATTCCAGGAACGATTTGAATGGGGTGACCTGAGCAAGGCGACCACACTCCAGGGGCGAGTCATCATCCTCGATCCGTATGATGAAGCGGTCTGGATCAATATCGCGGTGTTCGGCGGCAACGCCGAGAGCGGCTACTTCTGGCAGAAGATCCATCCGGGAAAAAATCTGAAGTTTTACGCGGCGAACAAAGAAGTCTGGGATCAACTGAAGGGAATGGCTCGCCCGCATGCCGGGCCGGCTGCTGCGAAGGAAGTGCCACCTGCTTCCGCCACAACCTTGGTTGAATTCACCGCACAGGAAACGGAGCAGAATCATCGGGTGATTTCCTCGGTGAAGAAGCTATCGGAAATCGCCGGGGAACCGACAAAACCGAGAAGCATCTCTGCGTTGCGGGCGAAGGGCTGCGACGGCAAGGACGACAACGAGGCGGGGTGCGCGAAAGCGAAGCAGGAACTCAATACCTCTCCGAAGGGAGAAGGGACCGTCAGGATGCAGTATGATGTCATGATTCCAGGCGGCAAGCCGGTCGGAGGGCTGATCCCGTGGACCGCCGGATACAACGGTGGAATGCAAGGAGACAAGGGCTCTCACTGAGAGACGTCAAGAC
>JBOHOS010000416.1:0-2354 GCA_050731295.1 Nitrospiraceae bacterium
AAAGGTGAAGGAGGGATTTGTCATGAATGTGCACGCGCAGGCCGGTAAGAGTCGAATATGGTTGTTAGGAGTTGGGTTGGCTTTGGGTTTTGCCGGAGCTCCGTCCGCCTGGGCCGATCCGATGAGCTTCAGCTTAGGCGGTGTCAACGATTCGAATCTTACAGCCAACGTGCTTTTTTCATATACACCGACAACCGGGACGCTCGATATTGGGATCACCAATACGTCGGCGCTGGCTGCCGGTCCTGACCCCCGGTTGACAGCGTTTGCCTTTAACGTGCCCTCGGCTGTTACAAGCATCTCCAGCTTTTCGGGTCCGTCGGGATGGAGCAGCTTGTTTGATTCCAACGACATCAATACACCCGGACAATTTGGGTTCTTCGACATCGCCGGATTGACAGGCCCGAATTTCAATGGCGGGTCTCCCAATTCCGGAATCCCACGCGGGTCGATCTTTAACTTTCAATTTGTCCTAAGCGGGTCAGGGTTGTTGGGCCTAACTGAGTCGAGCTTCCTCAACGTAGCGTCCTATGACCCGCCTGGAAGTCCAAATGAGGCCGAACAGTTCTTTATCGGGCGATTCCAACGGACCGGACCACTCGGAGAGGGCAGCGACGTCGCTATTCCGACCGGTCCGCCCAGCACCGTGCCCGAGCCTGCCTCGCTTCTGCTCATGGGATCGGGAATAGTAGGATTGGGTGTTTGGAGACGGATGAAGGTCAACGGAATCCAGAATTAAGGCTGCAGGAGGGATGAACGATTGGGCCGGATGGTTCTCAAACCATCCGGCCCTTTACATTGGTGTACATCGTGCGCTTCGTCGGCACTAACAATTGACTGTGGTCTCGACGAATGTCCTTTGAGCGAATTGGGCTTGTGGTGGGCGGCAAGCGTGTTACAGAGAGCTGCCCACGAATGTATCGCACGTATTGGGGTCGCCGGTTTCCATGCCGCGGCGGAGCCACGTCATACGCTGCTCGGACGAGCCATGGGTCCAGCTTTCAGGTTGCACAGAGCCTTGCGATCTGTGCTGAAGTCGATCATCGCCGATGGCCGAGGCCGCGCGCAACCCTTCCTCGAAGTCTCCCGGCTCAATGAGATTGCGATCCCGCCGAGCATGGTGCCCCCACACACCGGCCAGACAATCGGCTTGCAGTTCCATTCGCACGGAAAGGGCGTTAGCCTGCGCCGTGGAGGTCTGTCGCTGGAGCCGTGAGACCTTTTCGGCGATGCCGAGAAGATTCTGCACGTGATGGCCGACCTCATGCGCAATCACATAGGCCTGAGCGAAATCTCTCGGCGCCCCAAGTCGCTGGGACATTTCCTTGAAGAATGACAGATCCAGATAGACCTTCTGATCCGGCGGGCAATAAAACGGACCGACGGCTGCCGAACCCAGGCCGCAGGCTGAGCGCACGGAGCCGGTGAAGAGAACCAGTCGCGGCTCCTCATAGCTTCGCCCTAGTTTGGGAAGAATGGCTTTCCAGGTATCCTCGGTATCGGCCAGGACCACGGACGCGAATTTGCCCAGTTCATCGCTCGGCGCGCCCGTCGGCGCCGGTGACTCAACCGCCGGCGGGGAGGTAGTCTCCTGCACCGTCTCCACCATGTTCAGAAGCGTGAGCGGATTCGTTCCGGTTAAGAAACTCACGACCAGAACAAGCACAAGCCCGCCAAGTCCGATACCCGTACCGGTCCCAACCGGCCCGAAGCCGCGCCGATCCTCAACATTGATGCTCTCTCGCCGTCCTCCCCAGCGCAAGATTCATCCTTCTTAAGGTCTCGCCAATGGAATCACATTTTGGGAAACGGAGCAAGTGGGATAGTACGCACAACGCTGTAGGAAGGACCAATGAGTAACTAAAGTTGGTTCAATCATCTGATCCTTGCGTTCGTCGGACGATTGTATTACATCGTACCCATGAAACGTACAGTCACGATACAAACCGTCCAGACTAAGCCAAAGACCGCTTCCGCAATTCGAATTCGTGACGAAGACGGTCGTTGGGTTTTGGCGTCAGCACTAGCGGCCAAGGCCGATGTCCTGGTCACTGGGGATAAAGATCTGCTGGATGTGAGTGGCCAAATCTCCAAGATTCTGATTACCGACCCAAGAGGATTCTGGAATCTGGCGAAGAAACGAACGAAGAAATAGTGGGGAACCCACGAGTGCAATGAGATTGGTCTTTAGCTGCTGCAGAATAGTAGAGTAGAGCACTGGCGCTAACCTGGAGCCGCTCACGAACGCCTCGGCGCACGCGCCTACGACGGATCTCAGCGGTCAGGGGTTTCCAGCACCCCCTCATCAAACCGGACGTGAGGTGCTCCCTCATCCGGCTTTCCGACAACCGCTC
>JBOHOS010000417.1:0-5775 GCA_050731295.1 Nitrospiraceae bacterium
CTACTGCGCGCATCGAGCGAGCACATTCCTATCGTGCGCGCTCTGCGAGCACGGAGGTCAGCCTAGCTGTATCGCGATCTTCATCCTAGTCTCCTTATCCGCACACTCTTCTCAATACTTCTTGATACGCCTCTTCAATCTTCCCCAAATCTTTTCGAAATCTATCTTTATCCATCGACTCGTGCGTCTTCCGATCCCAAAACCGGCACGTATCCGGCGAGATTTCATCCGCCAGAACCAGCTTGCCGTCGTGCAGTCCGAACTCCAGCTTGAAATCTACCAGCACCATGCTGCGATCGTGAAAAAACGGCGCCAGCAGCGTGTTGATCCGCAAAGCCGTCGATTTGATCTCCTCGACGACACGTGGCTCTGCCAGATGCAGCAGACGGACATGTTCGTCGGTAATCAACGGATCGCCCAATGCGTCGTTCTTGTAATAAAACTCAACGATCGGCGGCACGATCGTATCGCCTTCCTTCAGGCCCAACCGCTTCGCCAGGCTGCCGGCCACCCGGTTGCGGACGACCACCTCGATCGGGACGATCGTCACACGCTTCGTCAACATCTCGCGATCGGTCAGTCGCTCGATGAAATGGGTAGACACTCCGGCCTCTTCCAAAAGACGAAAGAGGCGCTCGGAGATCTTGTTGTTCATGACCCCTTTTTCGAATATCGTCCCCCGCTTCTGAGCGTTGAACGCGGTCGCATCGTCTTTGAAGTAGTGAATGACGCGATCTGGCTCCTCCGTCGCAAACAACTTCTTGGCCTTTCCTTCGTACAGCATCGCGCCTTTGGTCATAGCGTCAACAACCCTCCGCCAATCTTTTCCTTTGATGACTCCAGCGCCATGGAACCCGACTTCCCCGAAGATGAATCCCACCCAACCATCGATCAATGCCATTGAGCTTGATATGGTCTTCTTTTTCACTCAGCACCGCTTCGCCCATGGTCGTGAGAAACATATGACGATCGGGACAAATAAGGAAAACCGTTCTTCGGCTCAGGTCCCGTTTTGAGAACCAATTCAAAAGATAGACCAGGACGATTTGATCGAATAGGTCGTGCTCAAACCACAGGAGAACCTCATCGTGGTGTTTGAATTGTTCCAGGTCTTGATCCTGGCCTAAGAAGTCCATGCCCATCTCGAACGAGACACCATAGTACGCCTCCGCGTGCCGGGCGCGCATGCGTCGCCATTCATCCGGCTCAAGTCCGGCAGGCGTCGGCCCCTGGCACAGCGCATCAGCCCATCGGATAAATTCCCCCGGCAGGCCGGCCTCTTTGAGCTTTTCCAGGATGTCGTCGCCACAGCGAATGTGAAGCATGATCGATCACGATTCAATGAAACGCGGGTGCACCGCCGCGCGAACGGGGGTCAGTTCAACCTCGATCTGCTGATAATACACGCCAGTGATCGATTCATATGCCGAATCGGATCCGACGAGAAGCCAGAGTTCTCCCTTGCTATTCGCCCGAACGGGCGCCGGATGCTTGTGCACGCGCTTGAGCGAGACGTACGGAACCTGAAAGGCGGATGGAAAATCCTTGCATCGAAGGCCGTTCGCGATATTCCCGACCAGCGACGCCTCTCTGCCGCCCATATTGACTTCCCCTTTATCCACGTTCAAGCGGTACCTGCCTTCTTTCAGAAACGCGAGAGGCATGGTGGATGACGCCCCTGCCTTTAGAAACACGCTTTCGCCCGGCGCGCCGATCACGCTTAAACAATGACTGCCGGCGTTGGAGGCAAAGGTCAGCCGAAATATCACCCGATAGGTTTGGTTCTCTTTGATCCCCTCCGCCGGCCCCAGGCGGCGCTTCAGAAACATGAACAGGTCATAATTATGCCGGTTATTTCCCTGTAGAAAGTACCCTGTCGCATTCGTCTTCAATTCCAGCGGCAATGGCCGAAGCTCGGCGACAAATTGCATATCGGTCTGAGTAATCGCATAGTCGGAAAAGTCCGCCTCCCACCCCAACATGCCTTTGCTGAAGTCATAGCTGAGTTTGATCGGAGGTCCGGACGCGACACCGGACTTCGCCGCACGCGGCATGCCGGACGGTGATGTGGTGGACTTCGCTGAACACCCGTGGAGAAGCAGCATCATGAGAAGAAATCCAAACGGCCATGAACGGAGCGCAGTGGGCAACGAAGGCAGGGTCACGACCTCTTCCTCTTACGCCCTTTCAACATCCGCCGGCTCTGAGCCCGCTTTCGCGTACCTGACGATGCTCCGAACACGCGCTGATAAATCGTGTCGAGATGGCGCAGGTAATATCGGGGATCGAAACACGATCGGATTTCGGCGTCGCTGAGATAGCGCGTAATCAGTGGGTCTTTGCTCACCGATTCCTGAAACGCGGCCCGTCCCGTCAATTGCACCCGCCCGTCCCCAGGCGCGCCAAGACGCGCCCCTTCCCGTCGCACCCACCCTTCCCCAGGCGATATCTCACCCACCCTCCCCGCTCCTGTGGGAACAGGCTCTTTCGCCCTGCGACGCGCCCCTTCCGATTGCACCCGCCCATCCCCGGGCGCGCCAAGACGCTCCCCTTCCGATTGCACCCGCCCATCCCTGGGCGCGCCAAGACGCGCCCCTTCCCATGCCTCCATCGCATGGCGCTGCACGGCCTCATAGGCTTCCTTGCGCTGCGCGCCTCGCTCGACAAGTTCGAGCAGAAGCCGCTGAGAATAGACCAGCCCGCCGGTCATATCGAGATTCTGCTTCATTCGGGCAGGATAGACCAGGAGCATGCGAACGATCTCCGTGAACCGGACCAGCATGTAATCGATCAAAATCGTGCTGTCCGGCATGATCACGCGCTCGACCGAGGAGTGGCTGATATCCCGCTCGTGCCAGAGCGCGACATCTTCCAGAGCCGCCAGGCTATTGCCGCGCACGAGCCTGGCGAGCCCGCAGAGATTCTCGGACACGATGGGATTCCGATTGTGCGGCATCGCCGACGAGCCCTTCTGCCCCTCGGAGAAGTATTCCTCGGCTTCGAGTACTTCGGTCCGTTGAAGGTGACGGATCTCGGTGGCAAATTTCTCGATACTGGCCGCGAGCAGCGCCAGGGCTGAGCAAAACGCCGCATGCCGGTCACGCTGGACGATCTGACTGGAGACCGGGTCAGGCTTCAGGCCCAATCGCGCACAGACATACTCCTCGACCTCCGGCCTGAGATGGGCAAACGTGCCCATCGCTCCCGACAACTTCCCGACGGCAATCTCCGCACGGACCGCCCGTAAGCGATCCTGATGGCGACGCGCTTCCTCGTACCAGATGGCCAGCTTGAAGCCAAACGACACCGGCTCGCCGTGAATCCCGTGGGAACGCCCGACCATCACGGTATCGCGATGTTCCAGCGCGCGGCGTTCGACCACCGCCAGCAACTCATCGAGGTCTTCGAGAATGATATCGAGCGCCTCCGCCATCTGCACCGCCAGCGAGGTATCCACCACGTCTGAGGAGGTCAGTCCTTTATGGAGAAACCGGACCTCCGGCCCCACCGGCTTGGCGAGCGATTCCAAGAAGGCAATGACATCATGTTTGACGACTTTCTCGATCGCCGCGATCCGATCGGGATCGATGCGGGCCTTCCGTCGAATGCGGGCCGACACTCCGCGAGGGACGTCCCCGGCTCGCTCCAGCGCCTCGCACGCCAACAGCTCAACCTGCAGCCAGACCTCATACTTGTGCCGCAGATCCCACACGGCCTTCATCCGCGGCAAGGTGTAGCGATCGATCATTCATTTCTCCATCTGGTAATTTGGCGATTGAAGGAAGACAACCCTTTCTTGGAAAATCACCCGATCACCAAATCGCAAAATCTACAAAATTCTTCCACCCAATCACCAGATCACTAAATCATAAATTCTTCTGCGCCGCTTCGGCCCGCTTCCCTTCCAGGCGCGGATCGGTGCTCAGCACATGATCCAAAATCCCGTTGACGAAGCCCTTGGTCTCATCGTCGGCAAACTGTTTGGCCAGCTCGATGGCCTCATTGACGGTAACCTTGGCCGGTACGTCGGGCATCCAGAACAGTTCATATAAGGCCGCGCGCAGGATATTCCGATCAACGATCGGCATGCGGTCAATCGTCCAATTCGTCGCATGCGCGCCGATCAATGCGTCTAGTTCCTTTCCGTGAGCCATGACCCCATCCACGAGCCGATCCGTGAATTCCCGCACGTCGGCGGAGACGTCATTGCGTTCCCAGAATTCGTTGAGCCAATGATCGGTATTCCCGTGAATGTCCCATTGGAACAGGATCTGAAGCGCGCGCTCACGCGATTGCCGGCGGCTACCCATGAGACGGGCGCTTCCCGGACTTCTTGGGCGCCATCGACTTGCGAATGGGTCCAGCTTTGGGCGCGGGCAACACCGCCATGAGATTCGCCATCTCGATCGCCGTGCGCGCGGCCTCCGCGCCCTTGTTGCGCTCGATCGTGCTCGCCCGGTCCAGCGCTTGCTCCACGGTTTCAGCGGTCAGGACCCCGAAGATCACGGGAATGCCGGACTCCCACGCAGCCTGAGCAATCCCGCGGCTCGCTTCGCGGCTGATGTATTCGAAATGCGACGTCTCCCCGCGGATCACCGCTCCCAAACAGATCACCGCATGAAAGCGCCCCGACACCGCGAGCCGGCGGGCGACCAGCGGAATCTCAAACGCCCCGGGCACTTTCGCGACCTCGAATAGTTCCCGGCGGGCCCCGGCTTTCTCCAGAACCTCAATGGCGCCGGCCAGCAATCGTTCGGTCACAAACTCGTTGAACCGGCTCACCACAATGCCGAAGCGGAGACCGCGAGTATCGTCCTGACTTCCCTCAAATGTTTTCATGACCGATGTGATGGATGATCTGATGATTTGATGACTTGCGAGGAATTTGATGATCTGATGATTTGCTCATCTGCTGATTGCGGGTCCGTTAATCAACAGATCACCAGATCAACAAATCACGAAATCCTAGACCTTATTGAGAATGTGCCCCATCTTCGTTTTTTTGGTGCGCAAATACCGCTCGTTCGCCGCGCGCGGGGGGATCTCGATCGGCACGCGTTCCACCACCTTGAGCCCGTACCCCTCGATGCCGACGATCTTCCGGGGGTTATTGGTCATCAGCCGAATCTTTCGCAAGCCCAAGTTGGCGAGAATCTGCGCGCCGATGCCGTAATCGCGCAAGTCCGGCTTGAACCCCAATTGCAGATTGGCCTCCACGGTATCGCTGCCTTCATCCTGAAGCTTGTAAGCCCTGATCTTGTTCAATAACCCGATGCCCCGGCCTTCCTGGTTTAGATACAGTAGGACGCCTCGCCCTTCTTTCTGAATCATTTCCATGGCGCGGTGGAGCTGGTCGCGACAATCGCATCGAAGCGAGCCGAACACGTCGGCCGTCAAGCAGCCCGAGTGGACACGCACCATCGTCGGCACCGCCCCATCCACCCGTCCCTTGACCAAGGCGATATGGGTCCCTCCATCGACCTCGTTTTCGAAGACCACGGTCTCGAATTCACCGAAAATGGTGGGCAGCTTCGCGCAGACCACCCGCTTGATAAACGTCTCTCGGCGCATGCGGTACTCAATCAGCGCCTTAATGGTGATCATCTTGAGTCGATGCCGCTTGGCGAACCTCGTGAGCTCCGGCACGCGTGCCATCGTTCCGTCTTCATTCATGATTTCGCAGAGCACCCCGGCCGGGTAGAGGCCGGCGAGCCGCGCCAGGTCAACCGACCCCTCCGTCTGGCCGGCACGCTTCAGGACGCCCCCCTTCTGAGC
>JBOHOS010000418.1:0-7502 GCA_050731295.1 Nitrospiraceae bacterium
GACTCATCCTCTCAGACAGTCTCAGACTGAGTTGAAGTCACGCCGTTTTCCTCAAAGGTAGGAAAGGTAGGATTGCGGCGCCGACTTCGTTGCGACCTCATTCACTTCGCCCTACAACGCTGTACTCCCTCGGGTTGATGGCCTTTTGCACTGAGAAGATACTGCCCCTGTCCGTTAGACCTCAGAGTAATAGCTCCAGATCGGCTCAGACGGTCAACGGCCAGAAATAACTGAGCCCAGTTTGCTGCAGGCAACAAAAGGCCAAGCTGATCCAGCGTATGCAGCCGTTGTTGTTGGAGGATCCCCAAAACCCACTCTTCCATTGCAGGCCCCGCGTTTTCGTTAACGCTTTCAGGACTCGTCTCCAAGATCTCGGCCATCGTTTCCATCATGGTGTATCTCCTTTTAAATTGGTATGACGGCCAGGAGTTGTGCCTCCTCTCCGCAAGCAGCCTCAAGAAGGCTTTAAAGAAAAGCGCCCTTGCCCCTGGGGAAGGACGCCATTGTCCACGCCGCGCACTTCGTCTTTCTTTGGGCTCCTAAAGACGCCATTGTCATTCCAGAACCGAGGGAACGGTACAATACTTCGCCACTTCCGTCTATCGTACAGACTATGACAGCCACGTCGAGATCACACTGACATGGACTATACGCAGGAACGGACTCTCAGCAAGATCGTGAGACGATGCTTCAGCGCGTGCGTAGCCGCATGGAAGTCAGATTTAAGAGTACCGGTTTGAGAGGAGGGCCACGATCTTACTGGATTTGAAGGAGCGGCCAGCCGCGAAAATGCCTTTCACACTACTGTGATGACTATTCCGTTTTCGCCTCCACGGGATGAAGCAGTAGCTTATAAGCTACTGGCAGTCAAAGACATCTGGCTTGAGCTTGAGCATCTGTCTCACCGCGCGCTGTGTCTCAATCGTTCCAGCGCAACGTGGACCTGAATGTTCTCCGGCTGCAGGGCGGCGGCTCGTTGTAGCCATGCGATGGCTTGTTCAGAACGTTGTAACGTTTCGGCGGCGGTGCCGGCCAGGACGAGGGCATCCGTATTGTTAGGCTCTCGCTGGAGGACCTGCTGCGCCAATTCCAGCGCCACCGCCGAGCGGGCCAGGAGTAAATGAGCCTGCGCGGCTCCCAGCATGGCGAGCGTGTGATCGGGGCTGACCTGAAGCGCGTGCTGGAACTGTACGAGCGCGTCTTCGGCTTCGTGACGTTGCAGCAATGTGATGCCGATCGCAGCGCGTGGCTCGGCCTGATCGAACTCGGCTCGGCCTATACCCGCGATGGTCGGAAACTCTTCCGTCTTGAACGTTCGGAGCAGCGTTCGGTTACGTTCGCCGGTCGCGAGGTACAGAGCGCGCGGCGCAGAAAATTCCAGCGGCAGACGGTCATCGGTATTCAAGCCGGCGCCGTCGGCGAACCGGGCCGCGTCGTTCTCGCCCAGCACGAAATAGCCGAACACGCCTGCCCAGCCCACAATCCCGACGCGGTTCAGGTCAGGCCGGATAGCTGGTAGCGAGTCGTAGCGGGCCTTCAGCGCATCCACGTCGAGCGGTCCCGGTTCCGTCTTGCCGAGCAGCAAAAGATCGCCACTGGCTGTTCCCCAGACAGTCGTCTGTGGAAACACGCTGCGGAACGTGGCGACGACCATTTGCAGGTCTTGCGTTTCCAGGTTGTAGTCCTGAATCCACTGGACCATGGCGCCTCCGGCACGCAGATGCTGGCGGGCGAGCTGGAAGAACTCGACGGAAAAGAGCGAGGCCAGCCCGCTGATCCACGGATTGGACGGCTCGGAGATGATGACATCATAATCGGCGTGATCGCTCGCCAGGGCATGGCGCGCGTCTGCGATGGTGAGCCGGACACGCCGGTCATCCAGCACGTTACCGTGCTCCTTCGCGAAATAGTGTGAGGCCTGCACGACGGCCGGCTCGATTTCAGCGAGGTCGAGGCGCTCGATCGGGTGGCGCGCAGCCGCGCCGGCGGTGATCCCGCTCCCCAAACCGATAACCAACACGGCCTTGGGGTCGGGATGCAACAGGAGGGGGAGGTGCGCCACCAGGAGCTGCGTGGACATGTCCACACCCGTCCCGCCCTCGGCTTTTCCGTTCACCTTCAAGGAAAGATATGGACCCTTCTGATGCACCGAGACCGTGCTGCTGATCCCATCGCGATAGAAGAGCAGGTTCTCTTCTGATAATTTCTGCCGCAGTGTCGTTCGACTCGGCATCTCGCTGTACTTGCCGGCATAGACGGCGGGTCCGCTGGACAGAAGCTGTTGATCCCACGGTGGCAGCGCGAGGACAACGGCGACAACGACCAGCGTGGCCGCCGTGGCGCTCCATCGCCAGGCGCGTCGCGACCGGTTCGGCGCCATCAGGAAGAGCGCGAGGCCGAGGACCAGGTTGATCGCGATCCCGAACGTGATGGATCTGTGCACGCCGACGGCGGGAATCAGGAGAAATCCCGTGGCGATGGTTCCTGCAATCGCGCCGACGGTATTGGCCGCATAGGCCTGTCCCACCCGCTGCCCGACGCCATGGTCGCCCGTCCTGAGCAGCGCGACGGCGCCTGGCAGCGTGGCGCCGATCAGTATCGCCGGAAGCAGCAACGCCATGATGCTGGATGTGATCTGGAGCACGTGCATAAATGTCGGAGAGTGGGACCAGGCCCAAGCGGCGAGAAACCAGTCGGGCATCTGCTCGAACACGAGCACGGTGGATAGGACGGCGAGTCCGATGCCGGTTTGGATTGCGGCCAGGTTTGTCAGTCCGCTACGAAATCTCTTCAACGCCCCCGCATACAGCGCGCTTCCAAGCGCGATGCCAAGCAAGAAGGCCACCAACATCGACGTGAACGCATACGTTGAACTGCCGATCACCAAAACGAGCGCACGGGTCCAGGCCACCTCGTAGAGCATGGAGACAGCGCCGGACACGCCCAGCGTCACGAGGATCAACCATAAGGGAAGGTGAGACTCATCAGGTTCGCTCCACGTGGCTGGCTCCGATCGGGATAACGCTCCGGCGGTGGACACGCGGTCGGCACAGTCTACGGGAGCGGAGTCGAATGTCCACGTTTTGGCCTTGGCTGTATAGGCAATCACAATCATACCGACCAGCACATTGACGATAGCCGCCATCGCCAATGTGATTTGGTTGCCAAGAACGGGAAGCGCCACATACCCGGCCAGCATAACCCCGAGCACGGCTCCTGCCGTGTTCACGGCATAGAGCATTCCGACGGTCTGCCCCAGATCCCTTGCCTCCCTGGACAGCGCATGACTGAGAATCGGCAGGGTCCCGCCCATGAGGGCGGTTGGGACGAAGAGGAGGGTGAAGATGATCAGAAACTGGAGAAGATTGAAGGTATCATCGGACAGTGCGAATGACGATTGAAGGTACAGGTAGAGCGGAGTGGTCAGCGGCAACAGGATGGTCATGACTGCCGCGAAGATGCCGACGCCAATTTCCAGCCATCCGTAGATGCGAATCGGGTTGATGAGTCGTGAAGTCAGACGGCCGAAGAGCAGACTCCCGACCGCCAGTCCTGCCATGTAGGCGGTGAGGACGGTGGTTAGGGCGTAAACGGTGTGGCCGAAAACAAGACCGAGCATCCGGAGCCAGACGACTTCGTAGATCAGCGCCGTGGCTCCTGAGATGAAAAAGCAGAGGATGAGAAGAATGACGCTGGCGCGCCGTGGCACAGCGAAGTTGTAACACGATTGCCGTTTTGGCGCCAGAGTCTTCGGTTGTTCCGCCGATTCCCGACGTCTGATCGTATTCGGTATTTGATCAGCGGCGAAAAAGAGCGTAGAAGTCTTGTAGAGGTCTTACTGAGAAGCCGGCAATCACACTCACCAGGCCAACGATGACTCACGATCATGACCTCGACAAATTGTCCTATTGCGGAAGAAGATGGGCCGGACTGCTCCTCCTCAGCCTGCTCTGCGCCGCATTCGGTTGCTCGACCGCGTTGCCGAGCAAGTATGTCCGTCAGGCGGAGCCCGATGTGACGCTTACGGCCCTGGTCACGCATCCGGAGCGGTATCGAGGCAAGGTGGTTGTCTTGGGCGGAACGATAGTCGAGGAAACACTGGACGGAGACCGGCTGTTGCTGCACATGAAAAATCGTCCGCTGGATGAGGATTATCACCCGCATCGTCCGGCGGTCGTGGATGGCCCCGAAGCCGGATACTACTGGATAGTGGCCAGTCCTGAGAAGATCGCCAAGACCTATCGGAACTGGGCCCGTGCCACGGTCGTCGGGCAGGTGGTCGGCGTGAAAGCGGCCGCCGGGCAGACGGCTTCAATCGATGAGCCGGTCCTGGCCGCGATGTACATGCGTGGCTGGGGAGGGTCTGACCATAAAGACGCGTGGGAAGATTTTGAGGACCCGAACTATCGAGTCCGTTCGCCGGGCGGAATTCATGGCGAGTTCGAAAACTAACGCCTGGTGCGTGGCTGCGGAAGTCCAGGAGGAACCCTTGAAGAGACTCATTCAGCGTGCCGGCAGGCAAGGATTCACCCTGATTGAAGTGATGGTGGTTCTGGCTATTCTGGCCATCCTGATCGTCATCGCCGGCGTGTCCTACCGAGCGTCGATCGAGAAGGCCAAAGCAGTCGAGGCCGAAATTGCGCTGCACGAAGTGAATCGACTGGAGAATCTCTATCACCAGACCCATTCGCAGTACTCATCGGATTTAAAGGCCATTGGATATGCCCCCTCGCCGCCCTTGAAGTATTACGCTCTTGAAGTGGAATTGAAGGCTGGAGCGGGAGGTATTGCCTATCGCGCTACGGCGAAGCCCACTGGTTCCCAGCCTACGGAATCATGGGCGTTAACCCGTTATCAAGACGGAACGACCGTCCTCGAAAAAGAGGCCCCTTCGACGACCGGCAGTACATCCGCGGGAGGGTCATCACCTGACTCTGGTTCCGGGCCGGATTCCGTGGCGGATACCAATCCTGTCACCGGAAAAAATAAATCCACTAGTGGAGAAGTCACCCATATCGTGCCTCTCACAAAGAATACCGACCCGATGATCACCGGAGGGTCTGCGACGTCCGGCGACGACTGATGAAGTGTCGTACCAACCTCGCCCATCGGCTCGCCGCGAGCGATCCTGACGAAAAGGCTCGACTCCAACTCATGAACTCCTAGACCGCTCGCGCCATGAAGCGAAGGCGAACATAATCCGCCGTCCACCGGCCGTGTTTGTCGCGCAGAACAGGTTTGAGAAGGCTGATGACTTCATCCCGGGCGGCTTCGCGATCTTCCGGCGGGAGTGGTGTGAAAAATACGTCCGTAAAGAGGTCCAGCCATCCGGCCATATCCGAGGGGAGGGCCGTTGGCCGTGGTATGAGGCGGGTCGACAAGACCTCAAATCCTCCTGCTTCCAACTTTTCCCGGTATTCATCGGCGGTGGGAAAATACCAGGGATCGATGGCCGGCGCCCCGCGGCGAGCCAATACGGCCATGAGCGCAACTCTGATGGCGGCCACGTTCCCGTGGCCGCCGAACTCACCAATAAACCGTCCTCCGGGCTTGAGCGCGCGCCGCACTCCGGTAATCACGCCGTCGGCGTGCTTCATCCAGTGCAAGGCTGCATTGGAAAAGACGACATCGAATTCGTTTTGAAACGGCAAGGTCTCCCCATCGACGAATCTAACGTCCAATCCTCGCGCCTTGGCGGCGGCCAGAAGACCGGGGGCGGTGTCCACTCCGATCACTGTGGCGCCGGCAGCCGCGAGCTTTTCGGTCAGCACACCATCGCCACACCCCAGATCAAGAATACGCTCACCCGGCTTCACGGCCATCTGGTCAATCAGATCGGCGGCAAGGTCCGCCACAAAACGGGCATTGGCCGCATACCGTTCAGCATCCCACATGGTGTGTCTCAGTCAGGGGAGGCGCATGGCTTCCGGGCCGAGCACTTCTTTGATCACTGTCGCGAAATCCCTTAACGCCTGCCCGCCGTTTCCAATGAAGGTGGAGCCGTGCATTGTGGCCAGGGTCTTGGGAGCGAGGTCGGCGAGGCTGTGGAGGATCGGCTCGGTCAACGGTGTGTAGGGTATGTAGTTGGCGAAGGGAGTTGATTGATAGGCCACGAGGCTCTGCTTGGTTCGCGCGAGGACGTCGGTTTCGGTGGTGGGTTCCACATCGCCATTATGAGTGAAGAGATCGGAACACAGCAACGTCCGCTGCGTCTCTTCAAACAAGACGCCGGCCTCCCAGCAGTGCGGGACGTGGGGGGTGTGCCGAAAACGGAAGCGGTATGCGCCTGTGGTCAGGAGCTCGTCGTGATTCAGCGCGCGGGCCGGCCGCACGGCGAAATCGTTGACGCTCACAAGGGCTCCCACGAGGCTGCAGGCCGCCTCCGCCTGAGGCGCCACGGCCAGCCATTCATTGAGGCGCCGCATTCATCCGATTCAAAATGGCTGAACGAGATCCAGCGGATCTGCGACGGCGGCAGGATGGTCTTCACCGCATCGCGCACGATCGGGAAGAGTTGCCTCATGCCGGTATGGAACAGCAGCGGCTCCTCATCCTTGACGAGGAACTGGCAGAATTGCAGATCGGCGTCCGGCACGTAGGTCGAGAGCCGGTAGATATCCGGCGCGATTTCCGTGATGGTCGTCGTCATGGATCACCTGTACCCGTTGTGGTGAATACAAGAACCGGAATCAATCCGCCAGCGCGCGATGTGAGCATACCGGGGCCAACGCCAGGATGCAATTTCTTCTCCGATTTCCGAGTGTCCGTTTCTCATGACAAGCGAATCGTTTTGCTTCTCCTTTCCAATTTCCAATCAGTTCTGCTAGAAGATCCCCAGGTGCTCGCTGCTTCTGCGTGCCTGATCATGAAGCTGATCCACACCATCACGATTCTTATTTGCCTGTCCGCTCTTTTCAGCTACATCAACCACCGCTGGATTAAATTGCCGTTCACAATCGGGTTGATGGCGATTGCGCTGGCGATGTCGTTATTTCTCGTCGTGTTCGGCAAGTTGGGATTCGGGATTGAGGAGGAAGCGGAAGTTTTCGTCAGTGGAATCGATTTCAACGAGACCGTGATGCATGGCCTTCTCGGTTTTCTGCTCTTTGCCGGCAGCTTGCAATTGAAGCTCAGCGACCTGTTGGACCATAAATGGTTCATCGCGACGTTGGCGTCCGTCGGCGTGGTGGTGTCGACGATCATCGTCGGTGTTCTCGGGTACTGGTTGTTCGACCTGCTCGGCCTCCACCTGCCTCTCGTCTATTGTCTGCTGTTCGGCGCCTTGATCAGCTCGACTGATCCCGTCGCGGTGCTGGGTATCCTCAAGAAGGCGAACGTGTCCAAATCCCTTGAAATCAAGATCACGGGTGAATCCCTGTTTAATGATGGAGTCGCGGTGGCCGTATTTCTGGTGCTGCTGGAGTTGGCGACGAAAGGGACATTCACGCTGGCGGCGAGTGTGGAAGTGATTCTGATCGAGGCGGTCGGCGGCGTCCTTCTTG
>JBOHOS010000419.1:0-2069 GCA_050731295.1 Nitrospiraceae bacterium
GCGTGGGGCTGGTCGAGTTGATTCGTCGATTGGAGCGCATCGGCGGTCTGGAAAGAATCCGCATCTCCTCCATCGAGCCGACGACCGTCTCCGATGAATTGATCGAGCACATGGCCGCATCTTCCAAACTGTGCCGCTATTTTCATATTCCGCTTCAAAGCGGGGACGATACGATGCTCGAAGCCATGAATCGCCGGTACACCGCCCGCGCCTATGCCGGCTTGATCGAGAAGATCGCGCAACGTTTGCCCGATCTGGGGCTCGGCACCGATCTCATGGTCGGGTTCCCGGGCGAAGGACCTCGCGAGTTCAATGCCACGCTCAGGCTGGCCACCGATCTTCCGTTCTCATACTTTCACGTGTTCAGCTACTCGCCGCGTCCCGGAACCGCGGCGGCTCGCCTGAAACAGACGGTTCATTCGGCGACGGTCAAGTCACGAAGCAAGACGTTGTCGGACCTCTCGCGAAGCAAACGATTGGCGTTCTATGAGCAGTATACGGCTCGGTCGGTCCGCGTGCTGTTTGAGACCTCCGATGATCGCGCATGCTGGACGGGCCTGACGGAGAACTATCTTCGTGTCGGCGTGACCTGTGCGGGCGATTTGACCAACACGATTCGAGACGTGATCGTGACCGGCGTGATGGATGGACTGGCCCGGGGGCATCTGGCTGAGGCCGAAACATGAACAAGACAGGATCTCCGTATCGGGTTCATATCGAGACGTTCGGGTGTCAAATGAACGAGTACGACACCGAACTCGTGCGTGCGCTGCTGGCGGCCAATGGGTTTACCTTCACCGCCGACAAAGAATGCGCGGACGTCGTCTTGATGAATACCTGCGCGATCCGAGAGAACGCTCACAACAAGGTGTACGGGCATCTCGCTCATTTGAAAGCGCTGAAGCGCCGGCGCAGTCTCGTCGTCGGCGTCCTCGGATGCATGGCGCAAAACCTGAAGCAGGAATTAATGGAGTCCGAATCGATCGTGGACGTGCTGGTCGGGCCTGATGCGTACCGGCGCCTCCCCGATCTCCTCGCCCAGGCGATCGACTCTCAGGCAGAAGGGTTGGCGCGCAGAGGACTCGCCGTGGATTTATCCGAATATGAGACCTACGACGACATCCTGCCCGAGCGGGCGGATGGGATCAACGGCTGGATCGCCGTCATGCGCGGCTGCGATAACTTCTGTACCTTTTGCGTCGTGCCCTATACCCGAGGGCGCGAACGGTCGCGAGATCCTCACGGCATCATTCAAGAAGCGGAACATCTCGTCGCGCAAGACTACAAGCAGGTGACTTTGCTCGGCCAAAACGTCAATTCCTACTGCTTCGGCGACTGGGACTTTGCCCGGTTGATCACGGCGGTGGCGGACATTCCCGGCATGGAGCGCGTCCGCTTTACCTCTCCGCATCCCAAAGACTTTCCGCCCGCTCTCCTGGACGCCGTCGCCGGGCATCCGAACATCTGCAAGCATATCCACCTGCCGCTGCAGTCGGGGAATGACCGTATCCTTGACATGATGAACCGGACGTATAGCCGAAAGGATTATCTGAGCTTGGTGGAAGACATCCGCCACCGGCAACCGGAGATTGTCCTGACCACCGACATCATCTGCGGATTCTGCACCGAAACCGACGGAGATTTCGAGGATACCTATCGGCTGTTCGAGGAGGTGGGGTTTCACGCAGCGTTTGTCTTCAAATACTCCGAGCGCAAGAATACCATTGCGGCCCGCAAGTATCCGGACGATGTGCCGGAAAGAGTCAAGTCGGAGCGGGTCGCCCGCGTGGTCGATCTACAAAAGCGAATTTCTCTCCAAAAAAACCGCGAGGTCATTGGCCGGAGAGTCACAGTCCTGGTAGAAGGTGACTCCAAGAAGTCTTCGGCTCAGTGGATGGGACGGACTGACGGCGGCATCACCGTGGTCTGGCCGAAGGACCGTGTACCCATTTGCCCGGGAGACCTCGTTCAGGTGGGAATCTCCGGAGCGTCAGCCACCACCCTCTTGGGCGATCCCCTCTCTTTATAATCCGCTGTTCCTCCTGGTTTATCGGCGACCAACCGTGGGC
>JBOHOS010000420.1:0-1996 GCA_050731295.1 Nitrospiraceae bacterium
TCATTAACCAGCACGATCATGGGATGATCTTCCAATTGATCCTTGGCCCGCGACATATACTCATCTTTCTTCCCGTCCCGGCTCTTGATTGAGACGATCAGCTTCCCGGCTCCCACAAATTGCTCCGAGACTTCGACCGCGGACGTCAACAGGCCGCCCGGGTTATTGCGGAGATCCAGAATGGTGGAGGTCGCTTTTTGCTCGCGGAACTGCTTCAACGCCTTGCTCAAATCCTTGCCCGTGGACTCTTGGAATTGGGTGAGGCGGACATAGGCGATGCTGTTGTCGAGCACCTTCGAACGGACGCTTTCGATACGGATCGTATCCCGGATGAGCGTGAAGACGAGCGGATCGGTGACACCGTCACGCTGAATCGTCAGATTGACCTTGGTGCCCTTCGCGCCCCGCATCTTCTGCACGGCTTCCATCAACGTAAGATCTTTGGTCGTATCGTCGTTGACTTTCGTGATGAAGTCTCCGGCCCGAATCCCGGCCTTCTGAGCCGGCGTGCCCTCAATCGGCGCAATGACGGCGAGGCGGTTTTCCTTGATGCCGATTTGAATGCCCACCCCTCCGAATTCTCCTTTCGTCTCGACCTGAATCTCCTTGTACATGTCGGGCGTCATGTACGCGGAATGAGGATCCAAGGTGGACAACATGCCGCGGATCGCTCCCTGAACCAAGTCTTTGACCTTGGCCTCTTCGACATAATGCTTTTGAATCTGCGTGAGGACCTCCGAGAAGGTTTTCAACTCCTCGTACGTCTCGGTCGCTTGCACCGTGCGCTCCCAGCCCTTCCCGACCACGAAGCCGACCATCAAGGTCGCCACGATGAGAGCTCCCAGATACCACGATCCGCGCCGCCGTTCCTGTTCCATAACCCCTAGTTCCTTTCCACGAGAGTTATCCAACCGGGTATCTTCCTGTCCCACTGGATGTCCAAAACGGATATTTCACCCGCCCTACCCCAGGCGCGCCAAGACGCGCCTGGGGTAGGGTGGGTGTGAATGGTGCCGTTTTCAACATCCTGCAACCTATCGGCGTTTCGCCAGCCAATGAAGCGGATCGACCGGTTCCGCTCCCTCGCGTAATTCAAAGTATAAAGTATTTTCTCCCGTCAGTCCCGTATCACCCGTTTCTCCGATCACATGGCTGGTCGTCACGTATTCTCCCACTTTCACCAACAGCTTGGAAGCATGCGCATACAGAGAGAAAAAGCCGTTCAGGTGATCGAGGATCAGCACGAGCCCGTAGCCCTTCAGCCAATCCGCGTACACGATCGTTCCCGCCATGACCGCCCGGATCTCGCTGCCTTCGTCCGTCCGGATTTCGATCCCTTTCCGTTGCACGTAGGTTTCGAAGTTGCGATGTTTCTGCCTGCCGAAGAAGGAGACCACCTCGCCGTCAGCCGGCCACTGGAGCACGCCTTTAAATGGTTGCGATCGCCCTTTGCCGGCATCCTTCTTGGGAACCATGGCGGCGGCGCGCCGCCGCCGTTCTTCCAATTCCTTCAGCAACCCGTCGACGCGCGACGCCGATCGCTCCAGTTCCGCCACGGCCCGATCATACGAGCCTTTTTCCCGGATGATGCTGGCGAGATACACGTTTTTTTGCCGCTTCAGGCCCTGGATTTCCGACAGTTTTTTTTCAGTGTTCAACTTAAAGACGATCATCTCGTTCCGAGCGTCGGCGCGCTGGCGCTCCATTTTTTCCAACCGGCTCGCGTCCTCCCGATACGAGTGGATTAAATCATATTCCCGTTGCGAGACGGCCGAAAGATACTGGAACCGGCGCGCGAGCGTTTCGTAATCGTTCGCCGACAAGAGCGCCTTGAGATAGCCGAACCGCCCTTCCATGTATTGGACCCGCATGCGCGCGAGAATGGACCGCCGGCGTCCGCCGATGCCTGCGTACAGCGTGTTCAGCTGAGAGGTAATCTCTTCGATTTCCCGGTCTTTGAGCTTCAGCTTGCGGGTAATATTCTTCCGCTCCTGCC
>JBOHOS010000421.1:0-2315 GCA_050731295.1 Nitrospiraceae bacterium
TATCTGCACGCGTCGCCGCTGCATCCGGCCTCGACGGCGATGACTGTTCAGGTGCGGGACGGAAACTCGTTCGTCACCGATGGGCCGTTCGTGGAGACGCGCGAGCAGCTCGCCGGCTATTTCCTGATCAATGCCGAGAATCGCGACGAGGCCATCGCCATTGCAAGTCGGATTCCAGGGGCGCGCATCGGGACCGTTGAAGTCCGACCGGTGAAGGAGGTCGCGGGTCTGCCGACCTAGAGAATGCTGAAAATGGCCGCCAACTTCGTTCTGGGGCGTCTGTCTCCTTGCGACGTAGCGCAAGGCTACGTCTCAGTCGTCAGACGCCCTGCGGCCTCATTCGACAACCATTTTGAGCATTCTCTTGGCTGAACGCTAAAAGCTGATAGCCAGGAAAGAGTGGCCGCGGCCCTAGGAAGGCGCGTCCCTCGGGATAAGAGCGCGTCCTGGCGCTCGAGGTGGATGGGTGAGATAGCGCCGGGCACTGGGTGAATGAGAAGACACCATTTTGATCATCCTGCGAGGCCACAGGACCATTGTCGATTTTCTGCTCGCCGAACGACTATCTCATAAGCACGCTGGCTCCATCGCGATGAAGAACGCGAAAGCGTAGAGCAAGGAGGCATGGCATGGTGGCAACACGCAGCACAATGGTGTGGGTCGGTCGAGTGATTTCGGGCCTGATATCGCTCCTATTCGCGATGAGCGCAGTCATGAAGTTGAAGGGCGGGGCTGAGGTGACCTCCGGAATGGCGCATCTGGGATTGCCCGAGTCGCTGATCGTGCCGCTCGGGATTGTCGAAATCTCGTGCGTCGCGATCTACCTGATTCCAACGACGTCGGTCTTGGGTGCGATTCTCCTGACCGGATACATTGGCGGCGCAATTTGCGCGCACATGCGAGTCGGCGATCCGTTCTTCTTTCAAATCGCGCTGGGCGTCTGTGTGTGGCTCAGCCTGTACCTTCGCGAGAACCGGCTGAGGGAACTCATTCCGTTGAGAACCCCTGGCACTGTCGATTTTGCGATCGCTCGTTCGACAAGTATGTAAGGACGGCCGAACCGGCCGTAGAGACCAGCGATTCACCGTGCACCAACAACGCGTGACTCCATGTAAGAAAGGACGAGATATGGCGACGAAAATTTTCGTCAATTTACCCGTTAAAGACCTCAAGAAGTCTATCGAGTTCTTTACGAAACTCGATTTCACATTCAATCCTCAATTTACCGACGAGACGGCCACTTGCATGATTGTGGCCGAGGACATTTTCGTCATGCTATTAACCGAGGCTAAGTTCAAGACTTTTACTCCCAAAGAAATTTGTGATGCAACGAAAAGCACAGAAGTGCTTGTGTGTTTGTCTTCTGAAAGCCGAGAAAAAGTCAATGACATGGTTCGCAAAGCAGTCGCGGCCGGCGGAACCACATACAGCGAAGCCAAAGACTACGGATTCATGTATCAACATGGGTTTCAGGATATAGATGGGCACATTTGGGAACTGATCTACATGGAGCCAGGCGCAGGAAATCCGAATTAACGCGAATTAACGATGGGTGCGAGATCCAAGTAGAGCCTGGGTGAACCGAAACTGTTAACCATAACCATACAAGGAGGGAAGTATGCGTCTTATACATCTGGCAGTCACAGGATTATGTGTGGCCCTGACCGTCTCTGTGGCGATGGCCAAGGACAAAAAATCGGAGAAACAGGTGGATATGCAGGCGGTGATGGAGGCCTATACGAAGCTGGCCACCCCGGGCGAACCGCACAAGCAGTTTGCAAGTCTGGCCGGCAGTTGGACGACCAAGACCAAAGAATGGATGGAGCCCGGCAAGCCCCCGACGGAATCCACCGGCTCCGTTGAAATGAGGATGGTGCTGGGTGGACGCTTTCTCCAGCAGGAGTTTACCGGTGACATGATGGGGCAGCCCTACTCCGGGATGGGGATCAGCGCATATGACAATCTTCTCAAGCGTTATGTCTCGACATGGATCGATACCATGGGCACCGGAGTGTTTGTGATGGAGGGGACAGCGAGTCCGGATGGTAAGACCATCACGCTGAAGGGACAGCATGCTGAGCTGGACGGAGGGCACATGACGCATCGTGCGGTGTGGAAGATTGTGGACGGCAATACCCAGACGTTCGACATGTACGGGACTCACCAGGGCGGCAAGGAAATGAAGATGATGGAGATCACCTACACACGGAAGCCATAACGACTTCGTGCGGATACGGGAAAAAGGGGCGTCCCACGGGCAAGAGCTGGTCTTGGCCGGCTCGGGCGGGTGGGTGAAATGGTGCCTGGAGCAGGTG
>JBOHOS010000422.1:0-1752 GCA_050731295.1 Nitrospiraceae bacterium
ATCGGAGTGAACCGACCGCTGCCTGTCCCTGTGACGCTGGTCAGCGATGCCGCCCGGAAACGGTTCGAGATCCACACCTTGGACACTGCAACCGCCACGTTCCGGAGCGGCTGAGCTAGGCTTGACATTGAACTCGCTGCTGACTAGTATCCCGGCATGCAAGAAGGCCCCGTCACCTCCTCAATTCAGACTATGGCGGACGTCTGGGACGCCTACCGTGGAGAATTGGAAGGGGTTGAAGATCAGGTCCGCAAAAATCTCGATTCGTCGGTGGCCCTCGTCAATACCGTCGCCGGCCATATCCTCAGCAGCGGAGGTAAACGGATTCGCCCTTTGTTGCTGCTGCTGTCCGCCCGTCTCTGCGGGTACGCGGGGAAAGAAGACCTGGTCCTCGGCAGCCTCGTCGAATTCATTCACACCGCCACACTGCTCCACGATGACGTCGTCGATGAGGCGGACCTTCGTCGCGGACGGCGGACGGCTCGCCGAGTCTGGGGCAACCAGATCAGCATCCTCGTGGGCGATTACCTGTATTCAAAAGCGATTTGTCACATCGTGGGGTTCCGAAACCAGGGTATCAACGAGGTCCTGTCGGAAGCGTGCCGGAAGATGGCCGAAGGTGAAGTCCTGCAGCTCTATTATAATGGGAACCCGTCGATCACGGAAGCCGAATACCTCCGCATCATCGAGCACAAAACGGCGGGCTTGATCGCGGCCTCCTGCCGGATCGGCGCGATCATCGGCAATGCGCAGGCGGACAAACAAGCCGCGCTGTTCCGCTTCGGACAACACATCGGGATCGCCTTTCAACTGATCGACGATGCGCTGGATTACGCCGCCAATGGGGATCGGCTTGGAAAATCGCTTGGGCAGGATCTCCGGCAGGGGAAAGCTACCCTTCCGCTACTGCATCTCCTGCACCACTGTTCCAAACACGACAAGCAGATGATAAAAGATCGGATGGAGACGCGCACCTTGACCGACGCGGACCTTCTTCGAATCATCGGCTTGATGCAGGAGTACGGCTCCATCAGGTATGCGATGGAGCGCGCCCGCACGTTCGTGCTGGCGGCCAATTTGGACCTCGCCTCCTTTGTTGAGTCCTCGCACAAGAGAGCCCTGTCGATTGTGGCGGATTATATGGTTAACCGAGACCGTTGACTGGCAGGCAGTTGAAAAAAGCCCCCAACTTCGTTGTCGGCTCCAAAAAATCCTCACCGTACCCCAGAGGGTACGCCTCTCCGGTTTTTTCTCGCCTGCCGCCTCGTTGGCTGGCTTTTTTGAACTGCCTGCTTTTGTGTAAGTTGCGTGGCGATTCACGCATAACTGGAGCGCCTATGGCCAATCTGATTCCGTTTCGAGGCGTGCTCTATGATCCGGGGGTGGTGAAAGACATCGCGAAGGTGGTGGCTCCGCCGTATGACGTGATCGACCCGCAGTACCAGCACGCGTTGCATGCCCGTCACCCCAACAACATCATCCGTCTTGAACTTGGCCTGGATCAACCGAATGACGGCTCGACGCATAATCGCTATACACGCGCCGTAGACCAGTTACAGGCATGGATGACAAGTGGTGCGCTCCGGCGAGATACCGATCCGGCCATCTACGTCTATACCATCGAGTACCGTCCCCCGACTTCGGGAACGTGGACCGATACGGGCGCCGCCGTGAAGGTCCTCAAAGGCTTTCTCTCGACGGTGGAACTTGAAGAATTCGGAACCGGCCGGATCTTTCCGCACGAAAATACTC
>JBOHOS010000423.1:0-1118 GCA_050731295.1 Nitrospiraceae bacterium
TCGCAGTTCCCTCAAGGCCATGGCAGGAAGCGGACTAGTGGGCATGACGCTGTCTGAGCTACGCCAAGCCCGACGGCAAAAGGGAACAGGCCTCGGCGAAGCAAGGGTAGATAGGCGCCCTCGCGCCGATAAATCGTTCCCATAATCCGGGTAGTACTGGCTTTCATTTTCCTCAATGGGTTTTTCCCGCCTTCCGCTCTCGACCTACCCAAGCAACGATTCAAAGTTGGATTTTTCTGAGCTGAATCTTGCAAACTTACGTGTTAATCTTTGTCGATGTCTTTGTCACAAAAAGCACACGCAACATCATTGATTGGTTGTAACGTCTAGGGCAAGACCCAAGCGAGTCGCCTTTCTCGTCGATCCAGCCAAGACCAGCGATAGCGATCTGAATCAAATTATTCGTTACAGCCTGGGCATCTGGGGCGGGCGGTTCCACACGATTATTCCCACGTCATCGTGGGAGACTGGTGGAACCTTCTCCAGGTGGCTGATCCGGATATCATTTACTCGCTTATACCTCTCCAGGGGGAATTAATCCGGCGGATCAATCGACACATCCTTCCCGCGAGAATATTTTGTGTGACACTGGATGACCAACAGTACTGGGGTGGAATAATTCGGATCAGAGAAGATGAAATCGGAGCCTTGGGCATTGAAGATATTCCCAATCATGTATGGTTGACACGAGATCCTTATCAAACCCCACATTTCTTTAGTATTCGCGATGCGGCGACTGGTACTGAGGCCAACCCAGCGCTCATGACCAGAAATTTTGGTGTTTTACCTCAGAGACCTTCTATTGAAAACGCGTTTCGCGATGTAGCGAGCAGTGAACTACGGCAAGTTGTAAGCACCGACCCAATGGAGATACTCTCCGACCTAAAACGGGCTAGCCGGCGTCCCGTTTTCCCCGTTGATCTGTGCAGATTGTTTTCACCAGGCCATTATTGGCCTGAAGGCGATGCTTTTAGTAGTGGACTGCACTTAGCCTGCTTTATTCACGACCGATGACGAAAAGCCACATGCAAGCTGTTGTGGATAGCCGAGCGCTCCCTCTGCCCGCCGAGGGCGAGGCCGACTGGGGGAGGAGGCTCTCATTCCGCACGCTGCGAGAA
>JBOHOS010000424.1:0-12226 GCA_050731295.1 Nitrospiraceae bacterium
GTCCTGGACCAAACATATTAAGCATCCCTCGGAGCTCTTCAAGAAAGGGCAGAAAGTGGAGGCCGTCGTCCTCAAGATCGACAAGGAAAAAGAGCGCCTCTCGCTGGGCTATAAGCAACTCTTGCGCGATCCGTGGGATGAGGAAATCCCGCAACGATACAAGGTCGGCGCGAGCACGACCGGCAAGGTCAGCAAGATTACGGACTTCGGCGTGTTCGTGGAGATCGAGGGGGGCGTGGAGGGGCTTATTCATATCAGTGAAACGGCCCTTGAACCATCCATGCGGCTCGAGGACAAGTTCAAGCCCCAGGATGAAATCACCGCCAAAATCATCAAAGCGGATCGGGAGGAGCGGAAAATCGCGCTCAGCCTGCGCGAGCACCGAATGGATTCGGAACGCAAGCAAATGGAGGACTATCACACGGCGCAGGGAACCGTGGATCAGAGCTTGGGTCGCGCGGCGAAAAAGACGAAGAAGCGGCCGGACACTGATTCGGATTCGGACGAATAACTATGGCTCACGATGAGATTCGTCCAGGTGCCGTTCAGCGTCGCCGCACCGGGCGGTTGATCTTCTGGACCCTGCTGGCTGGAATCGTCCTCGTCCTCCTGGTCAACGTGCTCCTTCCAGACCTGGACCTGTCCGGCGAGGAGCGGATCGCGCTGGTTCGAGTGGAAGGCGTCATTCTTGACGCGCAAGAGGCGGTCAACGACCTCAAAAAATACGGCGACCATCCGCTGGTCAAAGCCATTGTGCTTCGCATCGACAGCCCGGGGGGTGGCGTCGTGCCGTCCCAGGAGATTCACGATGCAGTCTTGCGCGTGCGCCACAAGAACAATAAGACGGTCATCGCATCCATGGGCACGGTGGCGGCGTCCGGCGGTTACTATATTGCCGCCGCCGCGGACCGCATTATCGCCAACCCCGGCACGCTGACGGGCAGTATCGGGGTGATCATGGAGCTGGCCAACGTGGAGGGCCTTCTCAAAAAAATCGGCGTGGAGAATGTAGTGGTGAAAAGCGGCCGGCACAAGGATATCGGATCTCCTTTTCGGGCGATGAGCGGGGAAGACCGGCGGATTCTGCAATCGGTGATGGATGATGTGCATAAGCAATTCATTGAGGCCGTGGCGGAAGGCCGTTCCCTGAGCGTGACGGAGGTGCAGCCGCTGGCGGACGGCCGCATCTTCACCGGCCGGCAAGCGAAAGACGCGAAATTGGTGGATGAGCTGGGTGACTTGAACGACGCGATCAAGCTTGCCGCCGAGTTGACCGGACTGGAAGGAGAGCCGAAGGTGGTCGAGCCCCGAAAGCGGTTCTCCATCCGTGAATTGGTTGAAAGCCGGCTCGGCCTGTTGCCCAGACTGCATTTCGAAACAGGCGTCAGTCTCAAGTATCTCATGGCATTCTGATCGCCCTCTCCCGTCTGCCGCACGCGAGATGGGTGGTGATAGGGTCGGCAAGGAGGAACGACATGACGAAAGCACAGATTATCGAACGGGTGTCGGAACAGGTCACGACTCTCACCAAGCGGCAAATCGAGATCGTGGTCAACACGATTTTCAACAGCATTCGGGATTCGCTTCAGAAAGGCGACAAGACGGAAATCCGGGGGTTCGGCAGTTTCCGGTTGCGGTCCCGCCGCATGAAAGAGGGGCGTAATCCGAAGACCGGGTCGACGGTCAGTGTGCCTGCCAAGAAGGTCCCGTTTTTTAAGGCCGGCAAGGAACTCAAGGCGCTCCTAAACAAGTAGCCGGCTGAAAGGCCACCATGGGAATTTTTGATTCAAAAGAGCAGACCGCGGAACCGGAAGTTCGATGGACCGAAGGAGCCCTCGCGCGTATGGAGCGCGCGCCGGTCTTTCTTCGTGGAATGGTCAAACGTCTCGCCGAAAAAAAAGCGCGTGAATTGGGCTACGCTGAAATTACCGCCGACGTGCTGGATCGGTTCAAGAACCAGATGATGGGCCGGATGGGAGGAGAATCGGGGATGGCCGCGGCCGCCGACCAGCTCGAAAAAGGAAAGATTCCCTGGACTGCGGCCGCGCAAGCGCGATTGGACACCGTCCCGGAATTCATGCGGCACATGATCCGGCAGATTGCCGAAGAGTTGGCGGTGGAACGTGGCCATCTCGAGGTCAACGTCGAGCTGTTCGAAAAGGTCGAGGCCTTGGGCGACATTCAGGAACAGGCCGGCCCGCCGATGAATTGGACCGGCGGCGCATGGGCGCGTCTTCAGGACAAAATTAAGAGCACGCCGCCGATCGCGCTCGAGTTCGTCACCGATATGCTGAAGCGGGACACCGAAGATCTGGCTCGTGAGCGGGGTCTCACGCAGATCGACGAAGCGGCGCTGGTCCACCTGTGGGACGCCCCGCAAGGCTCCGTGCTCTGGTCGGATGAGGCATGGAAGCGTCTTCAGACCTCGCCCGATTTCGTGCGCAGCGGAATTCGCAAGGCCGCCGAGCGCCGCGCCCGCAAGATGGGCTTGAAGGAAATCGACTCGGAACATCTGACGACGTTCCGCAACCAAGCCATGATGAAAGCCGTCAAACGCATTCGGTCATTCGGCTACAATCAACTCACCTTTGACGCATTCGATACCGCGCTTCAAAAAACCAAGCGACTGCAAGGCAATGAACAGGCGGAAAAACGGTTGGAGGAGATCAGGCAACATTTCAACGATCCGGACACCCAGAAGCCGGAAGGCGGCACGCTGGGCGCTGAACTGATGGATCGATTCCGGAAGTATCTGAAAGGAGAGGGAAGTCTGTAGCTGAACGGATCCGTCGTGATCGAAAGAAGGGTGGAGGGGACATCCCTACAGGAGGATGAGAGACGTCCTTACTCTGGGGCACAACCAAAGTAAGTCCTCCACCCAATTTAATAAACCACAGCACATGCCGTTTTCGCAAGGCCTAGGCGGATTCTGGGCGCAGTGCAGAGAGAAGATGCGAGCAAGAACCCCCTCTGCGCACCGGGTCAAGGCGTAAAACGCACGCTCGCTTAATGTGAGGCGGGCTGATTCGGCCAGAATTTGTGTCTAATCTGAGGTAGTTGGACGTTCTCAAAATTCGGGATGTCATACAGGCATCGATCGATCGTCTCCACCTCTGTCGGCGTAAGTTCAACCACCACCTGCTTTTTCCAGAACTGGTCCAACGTATAGTAGTCGCTTACCTGAGGGCGCTCTGCCAACAGCGCCTGCATCTTTTTGAAGCCGTCGGTATCAACGCCGGGTATTCGGCCGTTGTTCTTGTCCACGCACCATTTGAGCACCTCGGCGATTCCGTACATCGTCATCTCGATTTTGACCTTCTCTTCCGCCATGATCCTCCTCCTCGTCTATTACCGGCATCTTACCCTACTCGCCTCGTCCTCTTCCAGAGAAAAGATCGCGGCAGGACACTGCCGGAACCAAGCCTACTCATTGCGAAACCGGAAGTCGGATAGGTATACTCGGAACCGCATATGGTCTTGAATGGCATGGAATTGCTGACCGGCCGAATAGCCGTTTCTCTTCGGCATAGGCTGACATCTGTCCTGATGACCCTGAGTGTGATCCTGCTTGTGTCCGCCGGCTGCTCCGAGAAGGATCCGTATGTTCCGCCGGACCTTTTTTATCTGTTCGCAAGTTATACCGTCGGCAAGAATCCTACCTCCGTGACCACGGCCGATTTCAATCAAGATGGGTCGACGGATCTGATCACCACCAATATCGGCGACAGCTCCCTCTCCATTCTCTTCGGCAACGGCGACGGCACGTTTAAAGAGCAGATCCAGATCCGTGTCGCAAAAGAGCCGCGGGCCCTAACCCTCAATGATTTCAATGGCGATGGATTTGTTGATATCGCAGTGGCGTGCTCGGGCAGCGATCAAGTGGCGCTGTATTACGGTTTGGCGAACGGGACATTCGGGGTCGGGCACCGGTACGGCGTCCATAAATCCCCGGTTTCCATTGCCAGCGGCGATATCAATGGCGACCAGAAGGCGGACCTTATTCTGGCGCTGCGCAATGATAAAGTAAAAATTCTCTTGGGCGGCGGGGATGGTACCTTCTCGGACGGGCCGCAATATGAGTACGGAGACACGCCGACCTCCCTGGCGGTGGCAGACCTGAACAGGGATGGGAAGCTTGATGTGGCGGTCTCCAACGGCGGGCCGATGAGCAGCGCGGTGTCGATCTGGCTCGGCAACGGGGACGGCACATTTCAGCAGCCGATCGACTATCGAACCGGAAAGAGGCCGCTTGCCGTCTCGTTCGCCGATTTCAACGGAGATCGGATGGCCGATCTATTGGTCATTAATGGACAGATGGATACCTTCACGACTTTTCTGGGCAATGGAGACGGCACGTTTCAAAAGGGAATCGAGTCCGGCGCCGATGCCGGGCCGGTGTATGGGCTGGCAAGGGATTTTGACGGAGATCGATTGACCGATGTCGCGATCGTCAATGTGCAATCCAACGACCTGTCGATTTTGTACGGGCGAGGGGACGGGACCTTTCGTTATCCCCCGATGAATTACCGGACGCGGGGCGGCCCATTTGCGCTGGCCACACTTCATTTGACGGCGAAAGAAGCGGAGGAGCCGGGGTTGGTCACCGCCAACAATGGAGCGGGAAGTATCTCCATCTTTCTTCATCGAGGGTTGCGCGGCGCGCCTCCGCCGCCGGCTCCCGCAGCCTCGTAACGTGGTGATGGCGATCAATCCTGCCTCCTTGACAGTTATCAGGCCCTCGGCTAGATTGGCAAAGACGCTGATTTTTCAGCGCTCAGAGCCGATTGTGCAGGGCGGGCAGTGAGGACGTTTTTCTGGTGGTTCAGCGTGGGCGCGCTCACAACCTTATCGGTTCTGATGGTGCAGGGGGGCGTTCACGATTTGTTCTTCGCGCCGAGACACACAGGACGGACCGGCGCCTTCGTGACGTTCGCCATAACCATATTGGGAGGCGGTCTGCTCGCCGGGTGTCTCGCCCTGATTATGAATCGCCTCCGCTAATGGGCACAATTTCCTTGACACGTTGAAGGAGCACGGGGTAGAAGCCACAGACGTCGCGGGCCGACTCTCATATGGCTGACACACCACGGAACGTCATCCGAGATGAACTGCCTGAAATGCAAAGGCTATATGATGGTGGAGCGGCACTACACCCTGCTCAACCGACGGCTCTATGCCCGATGCCTCAATTGCGGGTTCTGGCTGGATCTTGCGGACCTGTTGCGGTTTTTTCACAAGGTGATCGACAGCGGATTTCGCGGCTCCAAGATTCGTGAGACCCTGACCCTCTGAATGCCCCATCCATGAGTCTTTCGACACACTATCTTTGCCGTATCAATGAATCCCTGAGGCTTCAACGACTGCAATTGCTGGTGGTCCTCATGTCCATACTGGCAACGCTCTTCTTGGGTTACTCCATCTCCGACGCGGAACCGCACGCCTCATCGCCACGGTACTCTCCTCAGAAGAGTCGATTCCCCAACGCTCTGAAGCCGCTCAGATTGTTCCCCGGCTACCGCACGCCAGCGGAAAGTATATTACTGAAGGATCAAACCACCGGCCGGATCCTATACGAATTTGAGTCGGACCGCCGGCTTTCACCGGCCAGCCTGACGAAGATCATGACCGCCTTGGTGATCTTGGAGCACGGTGATCTGAATGACCTCGTGACGGTCGGTCGTGAAGCCGCGGCGGCTCGTAAGATTCGCTTGCGGTTGAAGGCAGGGCAAGTCTTTCAGTTGGGGGATCTTGTCAAAGCCATGCTCATCACATCCGCCAACGACGCGTGTCTGGCGGCCGCTCTGCACGTCGGCGGAGGCACCGAAGAACAGTTCGTGCGCTTGATGAACGACAAGGCCCTCGCCCTTGGCTTGGTCAATACGCGCTTCAGTAACGCATGCGGCTTCGATGCCCCCGAGCACTACACCACCGCGCATGATCTCGCGGCCTTGAGTGAAATTGCGCTGCAGCATCCGGTCTTTCGCGCGGTCGTGAAGGAGGAGCGCGAGGTGATCAATGCGGTCAATACCAATCGCTCCTACCTGCTTCGCAGCACCAACCGATTGCTGGGCCGCCTGCCGGGAATCGAGGGCGTGAAGACGGGATTTACCTCGAAGGCGGGACGGTGCTTGATTGCCAAGGTATCGCACGACGGCAAAGAACTCCTTCTGGTCCTGCTCCATGCCAACCGTCGATGGAATACCGCGACGCATCTCATCAACTACGGCCTCCAGGGGCCGCACGTCACCACGACAGCGCTGCGCTAGCCGCCATCCATCGGATATCCGAAAACTATGACTGAGAATGCCGGAGTGCGTGTACGATGACGTCCGGTCGTCACCGGCCCAGGCGATGTGAGGTTTGGGGAGAAGATGGTGATCGGCTATCCGGAGGAGGTGGGGACCCTTATTGAGGGGAATTAAACTCGATGTTGACGTCTTTGCCTAAGTAATTGACCAAGAATCCCTGCTTTTCATAGTTCATCACCGCGCCCATCACGTTCTCGTCTCCGTAATCTTCTTTGCCGAGCAATTTACGAATTTCATCCGGACTTTCACTGTTGAGCACATTCCGAAAAATACCTCTCGCCTTGTAGGCGAACCGGTTGTTGAAGAAAATCAAATCAACCTTCCCATCCAGTAGCCGAACACCGGCCATCGGCCCGGTCGGTTTTCGCTGATCCAAGAGAAGTATGAACGTCGCTTCCTGTTCGGCTTTGACACCGGGAATTTTCTCATTGACGAGAACATCGAGCGCTTTGCCTTCCGGATCTCCGAGCTTGACGCCGAACAATGAAATGTCGGTGCTCTTTAATGTCTTGGGGTCCATGACATCATTTTTGCTCAATTCGTAAGGTTCTGCGCTCGCGATGTGCCCGCCCCATCCCGCGGCAAGCAGAAGACCGAACGAGACCAGCCACGCTCCCCACCGTCTCCGCTCCATTCGTTCCTCCATGAATAAGCCAAGATGATCTAAGCCAGTGAAACTAGGCTAGTATAACGGACCGATCATGAAGTTGCAAGAAAGCAAAACCGCCGGTGAGGCGATGAAAATAGCAAGGATACGTAGTTCGACAAGCTCGGACAGCAGGCCGACATCACGGACGGTCGCCCGAGTGAGTACGAGCGTCGTCAGCCAGTGACCATCTCGGCGTCCAGCTCGACCCGAAGGTCTCTCAGTGTGAGCCGGCACAGTCTAGGTCCGTACAATCAGCTCGTCAAGCCGTTCAGCCGGCAATCGTGATGGTTTCAAAGGTTCACCACTTGCCGCATCAACATTTAACAGGGAGAAGGTCATGGCCACAATGAAGACGGGTATGGCGGTCGGCATACTGACCGCATGTGTTTTCGGATTCGGTGCAGCTCGATGGACACCCAGGCGGGGCCAGGGACCAAGAAATCGCTTTACCAACGGTTAGGGAAAAAGCCGGCCATCACGGCCGTGGTGGATCAATTTGTCGCCAACGTGGCCAACGATCACCGTATCAATCAACGATTTGCGACCACCGATATCCCTGGGCTGAAACGGCATCTGGTCGACCAGCTCTGCAGCGCATCCGGTGGCCCGTGCGCCTATACGGGCCGCGATATGAGAACGACCCATGCCGGCATGAAGATCACCTCCGGCGATTTCAATGCCTTGGTGGACGACCTTCTTGCCGCCCTGGACAAGTTCAAAGTGTCTGAGCAGGGAAAAAAGGAGTTGTTGGGTCTGCTTGGTCTGATGAAGAAAGACATCGTCAAGTTGCCGTGACGAGACGAGAGCGGGCGGCTGCGAGGGGCGTAGCCGCCTCGCTCCTCAATGCGGCCCTCGGCTTACCGCCAGCAACAGATCGCCCAGCCTCCGCAGCCGCTCAAAATACGGACCGTCTTCTTCCGATAGGTCAGGCAACAACTCGTTCAGGTCCGCCAGGCAGCTTTCGAGAATTTCGACGCGTGGACGATCGAGCCCTTCTTCGGATTCCAAGAAGTACGTGACGCACCCGCTGATGACCGTGTCCAACGTCATCAGCTCTCCCTCATGGGGACTCGAGACCTTCGGCCAGCCGGCCTCGCGGTGCGTGTGCCAAAGGCAGAGTAGATCGTCCATCCAACCCTCTCAGAAAGCGCCGTGGTGGAAGCCGTTCCTACTGAGATCCGACCCAGCCGAGCGCATGAAGAAGCAGGACCGCCAGGGCACACAGTCCCAGTCCGCAGAACCGGTAGTCAACCTCTTCACGCCGCAGGCACCATTCCAACACCTGGTGGCGCCACTGATCCGGCCCCATCGCGAGAAATACGCCCTTTATCAGCATCGCGAGCCCGGCGAGGGTCCACAAGAAGTGAAAGTTCAGATCCTGAGCCCCGATCACTAAGAGGATGCCGAGCGAAGCCGCCACGCCTTCCCACCGCAACATTCTCGGCGAGAGGCTCAACACTTCGCGAACCCGCGCGATGATGTGGCGGGGCGCCATCAACAAGGCAAGCCCGTCAGCCATCCAAATGCCTGCGATGGCCGCCAGCACGTACCGCATGGTCACTCCGCCGTCGATGAATTCAGCCTAGGCAACCCATATCACCTGCCCTGTGGTCCAGAGCGAGTACATGGCGGGAGGCTCTTCCCCCATCCTACTAAGGATACAGGCCGCGCACCAGATGCGCCTGCGCCACGCGGTCGATCCCATTCATGAGAGCCGCCATCCGCATGGTCGCCCGCTGCGCCTTCGAGAACTCCAGCGTTCGATGGAAGGCGGCCGTGATAATCTCGTGCAGCCGGTCCTGAATATCCGTCGCCTTCCAGAAAAATCGCTGGGCGTCCTGGACCCACTCAAAATAGGAGACGATCACGCCGCCGGAATTGGCCAGGATGTCCGGGATGATGAACACGCCGTTCTCCATGAGAATCTGATCCGCATCGAGCGTGGTTGGGCCGTTCGCCGCTTCCGCTAAAATTCTACACCGTACCTTAGCGGCATTCTTTGCGGTGATCTGCTCCGAAAGGGCCGCCGGGACGAGCACCGTACAGTTCAGCTCCAGTAACTCTTCGTTGGTGATCCATTCCCCCAGCTTGGTGTCACGAAGCGGCTGGCCTTCTTTCTGGTATCGCGTGAGTAACTCCGGAATATCCAGGCCCTTCGCGTTATAGATCCCGCCCGCTACGTCGCTCACCGCGATGACTTTCGCGCCCGTTTCCCTCATGATCCGTGCGGTGTTCGACCCGACATTGCCGAATCCCTGGACGGCGACGGTCGCGTGATGAATATCCAAGCCGAGGTGACGCATCGCTTCTATGGCCACGTAGACCACACCGCGGCCGGTCGCCTCTTCACGTCCGAGACTGCCGCCGATGGACAGGGGCTTGCCGGTCACTACGCCTTGCACGGCGAATCCCACCTGCTGGCTATAGGTGTCCATGATCCAGGCCATGACTTGGGCATCGGTGCCCACGTCGGGTGCCGGAACATCCTTGTCGGGTCCGATCAACGGAAAGATTTCGGCGGCATAGCGGCGGGTCAGTCGCTGTAGCTCGGCGTGTGAAAGCTGCTTTGGAGCTACCCGGACACCGCCCTTCGCCCCGCCGTAGGGCAATCCAGTTAGTGCGCATTTCCAGGTCATCCACATGGCGAGCGCGGCGACCTCCCCGAGATTGACATGGGGATGGTATCGGATTCCTCCCTTGGAGGGCCCCCTGGAGGAATCGTGCTGCACGCGATACCCGGTGAATATTTTGACTGCGCCATTGTCCATCCTCACCGGAACGCTCACGATGAGCGAGCGTTCCGGCGCCTTAAGCCGCTCGCGAAGATTTGAGTCCAGCCCCATCAGTTCGGCGGCGCGATCGAATTGCGCGACTGCCAGGCGAAAGGTAGGGTTGTCGAGTTCGTTCATCGATGCCTCATCCTCTGTTGCCATCATGAGCCGTCTCGCCCCGCGCCGGATGGACCTATTCCCGCATAGCACGATTCGGCTGACGAAACCTCGGCAGGGTCAGGCTTCCTCCACTCGAGACCGAAGACCTCGGCAAAGACGGTCGCCAGGCAGTCTTGGACGGCGCGCATATCAACGGCCTGTCCGAGGACGCGGGACATGGAGGTGACTTGGCATCCCGCAATGCCGCACGGAACGATGCGGGTAAAGGGCGTCAGGTCAACCGATACGTTGAGTGCGAATCCGTGCATGGTGACGCCACGAATAATGCGGACACCCATCGCGGCAATTTTCTCCTGACCCATCCAGACGCCGGTGAGCATATCGGCTCGTGCGCCATGAATGTCCCACTCCTCGAGCGTCAGAATGATGACCTCCTCAAGAAGCCGCATGTAGATTTTCGGCCCCGAGCAGAATTGACTAAGCCGCAAGATCGGGTATCCGACAACCTGTCCCGGCCCGTGATAGGTGACCGATCCACCCCGCTCGACATGGAAGACCGAGTAGCCGGACTCGACCAGAGAAGCTTCGTCACAATGATCCGGACGACCTCGCCGGCCGACGGTAAAGACCGGCTCATGCTCCAGCAGGACAAGCGTGTCCAAGCCGCTATTTTCAATTCTATCCTGAACGAGCGCGCGCTGCAGGTTCCAGGCCGATGCGTAATCCATTCGGCCATACCGGCGAAGGGTCGCAGGAATCGTCATCGCCATGGAATACGCGGCCTCATGACTGTCCGTCACATCCGGGTTGAAGGTTCAGCGTGATGCATGCGGAACGGACGAACGCGGGAGCGACACCGCAAAAGGACCGTTCTTTCCATAGACCGTGAGCTGAGCCGGAGGCTGCTCTCCGTCTCTGAGATACGCGTGCCAGAAATCACTCATATTATAAACCTGGGTGTTGTCGACCGCTGTAATGACGTCTCCGTTTTGCAGGCCGGACTCGGCCGCCGGTTTTGAGGGTTCCACCTGAGCGGCCAACACGCCTCGATCCGTATCCAGGGCAAAGCTCGCGACAATACTGGGAGTCACCGTAACCGGAAGAAATCCCAAATCCGGCCGCAGAACGGTACCCCGGACCAGCATGGATTGAATGTGGGAATACGCCGCCTCAACGGAAATCGCATAACTGATGGCTTGCGCGGAAGGCGCGACGGCCGCGTTCAGGCCCACCACCTGTCCCGAGAGATCGACAAGCGGGCCTCCGCTGTTTCCTGGGTTGATGGCCGCGTCTGTCTGAATGAGGTCATAGAGCGTTTCGCCATTTGGAGCCAGAATCGAGCGATCCAGTGCGCTCACCACGCCCACGGTGACGGTTGAACCGCCTTTCAGCGCAAAAGGATTTCCGATGGCGACTACGGTCTCACCGATTTGCAGATTCGACGCGAGGCCTAATCGCACGGGGACCAGATCTTTTGCGTCAATTTTAATGACGGCCAAATCAAGAAGAAAATCTCGCCCGATCACCCGGCCGGGGGTGAGACGCCCCGCCGGAAGACCGATGACGACGTCTTTGGCTCCCTCTATCAGGTGATTGTTGGTGAGGATGTAACCTTTGTCGTCGATGATGATGCCCGACCCGGATCCGGGCGGAGACGGATGCAGCGATGAGTTCGGGGGGATGCCTCGGGACATGACCGTCACGACTGATGGCCGCACCAGGGTCACGACGGCAGGGATCGATAAATCTTTCCGGGGAGCGGGATCGGCGTAGGTCCAAGAACTCACGCCGGCTACGACGAGGCACGCCGCGAGGAGACAAGGTGCATGAAAAACTATCCTAGGCAAGCGTCGAACCTATCTCCCGTGGCCGCTAGCAATCATGGACCTCTCTGTCGCAGGTGGACTCGTGACGGCATTCTACCGAAAGATGGAGAGGAAGCGCTACTAACCTCTATCGTCCACCGACCCGATGATGAGTTGGCCATGCGCTCGTGAAAAAGAACCTTCCCGTTTTCATTCGCCCGACAAACAATGAAAAGACGGACAAGATGTCCTGTTGGAGGACAGCACGTCCCGCGGTGATAAACAACTTTAGAAGTACAGCGGCGGGATAGGGGCCAGGCCGGCGGGAGTGTTTCCGTCCGGCCGGGTGTGTTACTTGAGGGCGGCAAACATCTGCTTGATCTCAGGCGTTTTCAGTTTCTTCAGGGCTTTTGCCTCGATCTGGCGGATTCGTTCGCGCGTGACGGAGAGGTTTTGACCCACCTGCTCGAGCGTAAAGGGTTCATCCTGACCGATTCCGAATCGCAACCGAATCACGATTTGCTCGCGCGGTGTGAGCGCTCCCAGGATCCGATCCAGCTCTCTGGTCAATTC
>JBOHOS010000425.1:0-4585 GCA_050731295.1 Nitrospiraceae bacterium
GGTCTGATGAGTCGCCCGCGCGTAATCAAAAGCCGGATGGCATCGCAAGTGAAACTCCATGCTGCCTCGCGTCACTTTCACTCTGCGAACCAATTGACCGTGCCAGGGAGAATCGGGGGACAGACCGGCCGGCATAAAATCCTCGATTTCGCCGACCCCGTCCGGTGAGAGGAAGCGCGTAATCAGGACATTCGTTTCCGGCCAATAGAACTGTTTGGTACTGATCCCGTCTTGACGTGGGGCAATCTCAAACCGGCCCCCTTTGTCATCATCCAGAATGGCGGCAAAGATGCTCGGCGAGTCGAAGTGAGGAAAGCAGAACCAATCGATCGATCCATTCATGCCCACGAGCGCTGCCGTGCGCAGGTGTGCTGCTGGCCGATATCGCATCGACGGGAATCAGCGGCGCGGAATCAGGCCACGTCCGCATCGGCGACAGCGTCGCGGTGTTCGCCCAGGGGCCGATCGGCTTGTGCGCGACGGCCGGAGCGAAACTCATGGGGGCTGCGCTGATCATCGACGGTGACGACACCCGTCTGGCCATGGCCAAACGTCTGGGAGCGGATGTGGTGCTCGATTACCGCCGGTAGGACGTGGTATCGGAGATCAAGCGGTTGAGCGGCGGAGGCGTGGATGTGGCCATTGAAGCCCTTGGCGCTCAGGAGACGTTTGAAAACGCGTTGCGATGCCTCAGGCCCGGTGGTACGCTGTCGAGCTTGGGGGTGTATTCGGGCAAACTTCAGATTCCGTACGACGCCATTGCAGCCGGAATCGGCGATCATCACATCGTGACGACCCTTTGCCCGGGCGGAAAAGAACGCATGCGGCGGCTGATGGAATTGGTCAAGCAGGGGCGGCTGGATCTCACTCCCTTGCTGACCCATCGGGTGTCCCTGAACGACATTGCCGAAGGGTACAAGATTTTTGGCGGCCGGTTGAATGGAGTGCTCAAGGTCGCCGTCAGACCGTGACGGCAAACGGAAAGGATGGAGTCGTGAAAATTGTGCTCGCAACCGACGGATCGAAACATGCGCGCTGGGCGATGCAGTGGATTCCCCGGATACCCCTGGTTGATTCTCCCAAGGTCGTGGCTCTCCATGTCGTCGATCTGGTTTCTTTACGGGCCCCCTTCATGGTTCAACCCGCGGTGGCCGGCATTGAGCCCGTCCTGCGCGCCGAGGCAAGCCGGCTCGAGGAAAGGGCGAAGAAGGTGATGGCCGAGACGCAGGATTTTCTCGATGCTTCGAGGCTGGCAGGATCGGTGCGGTTGGAAAGAGACAGGCCCGCGGTCGCCATTCTGAATCATGCGCGGCATGGTGACCTGGTGATGCTCGGCAGTCGTGGGCTGAATTCGATGGGCCGATTTATGCTGGGCAGCGTCTCCACTCAGGTCGCCTTGCACGCGCCGTGCTCAGTTCTGGTTGTCAAACAGAATGCCCGGCCGGTCCGCCGCCTGATCTTCGCGACGGACGGCTCCAAGAGTTCGAAGAAAGCCGTGCGGTTTCTAAGCGAGGAATTTCGCCCGCAGGGCATCGAGGTCGAACTTGTCCACGTGATCCCGTCTCTCAAGCATTCCAAATTGAAAGACGCGAGCCGCGCGCTGGTTCATCGCGATGCCGAGCGGCTTGAGAAGGTCGGTTATACGGTCAGTGAAGTGGTGAAAGCAGGGCATCCGTCCGAGAAAATCATCAAGGTGGCAGAGCGGCGGAAAGCCGATTTGATCATTGCCGGCGCCAAAGGTCTCGGAGCCATCGCTCGTTTTTTCCTGGGCAGCGTCTCGACAAAATTGGTTCAGCACAGCCCCTGCTCGGTTCTCATTATCCGCTGAATCACTCCTGCACACATCCCACAGGATGCCCTCGCCGGTACGTTCAACACGGATCTCGATGCCGGATTGACCGACGAGGAGGCTCGCCGCCGTCTTCAGTCCTTCGGATGGAATGAACTACCGCCTGCCGCGCCCGTCTCAGCTCTCACCGTGTTGCTACGGCAATTTTCCAGTCCCGTCATTTGGGTCCTCATCGGCGCCGCGCTCGTGTCCGGCGCGCTCCAAGAATGGATTGATGCCGCTGCAATATTTGCCATTGTCCTCCTGAACGCCGTACTTGGGTTTGTTCAGGAATGGAAGGCTGAACGTTCCCTTGCGGCGCTCAAGACGCTCTCCGTGCCGTCTGCGCGCGTGCTCCGAGCAGGGACGTGGCGATCCATTCCTTCGCGCGAGCTGGTTTCGGGGGATGTCATTCAGATTGAAGCGGGAGACCATGTGCCGGCCGACGCCGACGCGCGATTGCTCTTCGCTGGGGCATTGCGAACACCATGAGGCTGCGCTGACGGGCGAATCGGTACCGGTGGACAAGACAGCCGAGATCCTGGCTGGCGATGATGTTCCCCTCGCGGATCGGCCCAATATGCTCTTCATGGGAACAGACGCCGCGGCCGGCAAAGGGCGGGCCGTCGTCGTGGCGACCGGTCCCGACACGGAGTTCGGCCGCATTGCGGCTCTCATCATAACGGCCGGCGCCGATCAGACGCCGCTACAGCAGCGCCTCGCGCAACTCAGCGGTCTCCTGCTGTATGCGTCCTTGAGCATCGTGCTCCTCGTCTTCTTTCTTGGCTTGTGGCGCGGTGAGCCGGCGATGCTGATGTTTCTCACCGCGGTCAGTCTTGCCGTGGCAGCAATCCCGGAAGGGTTGCCGGCGATCGTCACCATCACGCTCGCCATCGGCGTGACGCGGATGGTGACACGGCATGCATTGATCCGCCGCTTATCGGCCGTTGAAACCCTGGGGGCCGCCACCGTCATCTGCACGGACAAGACAGGCACGCTGACGAAGGATGAGATGACCGTCACGCGGCTGTATGTCGATGGCCGTCACTATGAGGTGACAGGCGAAGGCTATGCGCCGATCGGGTCACATTGCCGAAGACGGAAAGTCCGTGTCCGACGCGGTCGCGCTGCGAACCCTCTTGGAGGCGTTCTGCTTGTGCAACAGCGCCGCATTGCAGCATGAGCGTCAGGCCTGGCGAATCATAGGCGATCCGACTGAATGCGCTCTGTTGGTTGCCGCGGCGAAACGAATGATCTGGAAAGAGCCGCTGGAGAAGCAGCGGCCCATGCTCGGAGAAGTGCCGTTTGATTCGGAACGATGCCCTCTTCTAGGCTTGACCGGATTCCTTCCAGCCAGTAGGCTACGTCTGCTGTTTCACCATTCCATCCGAAAGGCCCTCCGATGCCGAATTTCCCCGGTATTCTCGTGGTTGATGATGAGCAGGACATGCGGGCGCTCCTCAAAGATATTCTGGAGGAGCAAGGCTATACCGTCACCGTCGCGCAGAGCGGGCGGGAAGCACTGAAGGCTCTTGGAGAGCGGGACTACGGGGTTGTGCTGACCGATCTTCGCATGAAGGAGATGCAAGGCATCGAACTGTTGACGGAGGTCAGGCGAACCTATCCTGATATCAATGTGATTCTCATGACGGCTTTCGGCTCGGTGGAGACGGCGATCGAGGCGATGGCTGCTCGCTGGGCCGGATGTTCCATCCGTGCACGGTGGACAAGCCGGAGGATCCGGTGACCCCGCTGATCGAGGCGCATGCCGGGGACGCAGTCCGGATTCACGTCATCGGCGCGAACAACGAGCAGAACGGGATGTTCGCGGTCGACGGACACGAGTGGCCGATCGAGCCGTACATGGCGGGCGCGGACATGATCAGCGTCGTCGAGTATTCCGGCTCGGAAGTGCTGGATGTCTTCCTGCGCCAGGGAGCGGGCGGACCATATCGGTTGGCCGGGGATTATCTCTGGTCCAATCAACGGCTGCCGTATACGCAATCCGGGCAATGGGGCTACTTCCGGGTGCTGCCGGCCGGGGATCAGCGGCTCCTGCCGCTCGCGCACGGGCAGATCGGGACGAAACACGCAGAGGCCGAGTCTGAGACGCCGAGCGCACCGCAGGCTGTCCCGACAGCCATGAAGTGACACAGTGCCGGCGGGGTTGTGCGGAATCGCTTCCGCGCAGTCCCGCCTCACGCCTGTAGCGGACCGAGTGCCGGCTACAGCGTCCCCATCCCACCAGTGGCGGTTCTCCGATCCGCTCTTGGTTTCCTCAGCCGAGGGCGGATCGGGGCCTCACTCACCTGCGTCACGAACGCCAATTACAAATGTTCAATGCGAAATTCAAAATTGAAATGAGAAAACATTTCGCATTTTTTGCATTCGTTCGCGCTCACGTTGGTTGTCTGCTTTGGGAGCAGTGCTGAGGCGGATCACGAGAAACCATCTCAGGCGCTGTGGGCATCACCGTTTGCGCGCGAGCGCCTTGCGGCGATGGAGGCGCCCGAAGGCATGGTGGCGGTGCCGGCCGGCTGGTTCTTGATGGGGAGCGATCCCGCGTTCGATCGCGATGCCGGCCCGCAGGAGCAGCCGCAGCGGTGGGTGTATCTCGATGGGTTCCGGATCGATCGGTTCGAAGTTACCAACGTCCATTATCTACGGTTCGTTCTCGCCACCGGGGCTTTCTGGCCTCCGTACTGGAAGGAGAATCCGTTTCCGGAAAAGATAGCTGCACATCCGGTGATTGGGGCG
>JBOHOS010000426.1:0-7185 GCA_050731295.1 Nitrospiraceae bacterium
AGCTCAAGCTCTGTAGGATGGTGTAGAGCGAAGCATCGAGGTTGAGGCGCTTCTTGACGATGGCCACCAAGACATAGACGGCGATGGCGATCCAGCCCTGCGTCTTGACGGCGTTCTCGGAAGTGCCGAAGAAGGCCTTGATGCGAAGATGCTGCGTGATCCACTTGAAGAACAGTTCGACCTGCCAGCGGCAACGATAGAGTTCACAGACGGTAAGGGCGGGCAAGTCGAAGCTGTTGGTGAGAAAGACGAGGAGCGTGTCGTGCTCGGCATCGTAGAACTTGATGCGTCGCAAGTGGGCAGGGTCGTCCTTGCACGAACGCCAGTGAGCCCGATCGTGTGATCGCAGCGCACGCCAGTGGTCTTGTCGATGGGATGCGAATACAGGCGCCGGTATGGCGCGTTCGACTTGGCGCGGATGACGAAGAAGGCTTGCGTGAGATGCAGCCTGTGCAGCCGCGCGAAGTCCAAAAAGCCGCGGTCCATCATGTAGAAACTGCCCGGCTCGAAAGCGATCTGGTCCAGCCCATTGACCTCATGCAGCTTGCCGTCGGGATGTTGCCTCGCAGATCGAGCAGCGTCTGCCGCGAAGTCGCGAGAGAGACGCCAGCGAGTTCAAGTCGGTGACACCCATCGAATGCTCAATTGCATCAGCAAGTCATGTGGTTACGAAACCCAGCACCGAAATGTCCGGACACTACTGAGTCCATATAAAAATTAGACGACAAGCTGCTATAATCCGCCTCTGATTTCTCACCCGAACGACCATTCCAGTACATGCCGAAAATCATTACGTCCAGGCGACGTGAAGGCACCCACGACAAGGCGCTCGAATATGTGAAACGTCACATACTCTTTCCCTCCGGTCTTCTCGGCCTCATTTTTATGGTGTCGGGAATGGCCTCGTTGGCGTACCAGTTCACGGCTTTGACCTATGATGGGACCACGTTCGTTGAAAGTATGGGGTTGTTGGCGATTGGCGCCGTATTTGGCTGGGCGCAAACACGATATCATCGATATCTTCTTCGTGAAGATCCGGGCTACTTTGCGGAAAGAATGCGGCTCTATTCAAGGAGCAGATCGAAGCGCCTTCGAAAGGACACCTCAACACCGGCCGTAGAGCATTGGGGACAGCGATTCCTCCCGCTCTATTATCTGGTGGGCGTTTGCGTCTTGGTGGGCGCCGCAACGTGGAGTTCTATGTTCGGCGGAACGTACTATGTGGCGGCGTTTCTCCTGCCGTGGGCAGGATTCTTCTGGGCAAAAATGTTTTTTTGGCGGGGGATTCTGAAGGAAGTAAAAAGTAACAAGTAACAAGTAACAAGGCAAAAGCTCGGAGCCTTACTTTTGCCTTTTGCCTTTTGCCTTTTTACTTTTTCCTTCGAGCGCTCTCATCCGCTCTTCCAGTGTTCGAAGTTGCTGCCGGAGTTCGGGCAGCCGAGGAATCACAGCGTGAGCCTTGATCGCGACCTCATGAGGCATGACCGGAGCGCCGGAGACGATTTGGTCGGGACCCAAAGAGCGATTGACTCCTGAGCGTGCCGCAATCATGACGCGGTCACCCACTTCCAGATGATCAGCCAGCCCAGCCTGTCCTCCCACCATCACATGGCGTCCGAGGGTGGTGCTCCCCGCGATCCCTACCTGAGCGACCACAATACAATCCTCGCCGATAAACGCGTTGTGGGCGATCTGAACAAGATTATCGATCTTTGATCCGCGTTGGATCACCGTTCGACCGAAAGTGGCCCGATCCACGGCGACGTTGGCTCCGATCTCGACATCATCTTCGATGGCGACAATGCCCAGCTGCGGAATTTTGTGATGGCGCCCTTCATGCTGAACATACCCGAAGCCGTCGCTGCCGATCACGGTTCCGCTGTGGATGATCACCCGGCTTCCGATCACACACCCCTCCCGCACAACGACGTTGGGATAGAGAGTGGTGTCATTCCCCACCGTCGCATGGTCTCCGATGTAGACGCCAGGATAGAGGGTCGCTCGCGCACCGATCTTGGCGCCGTCCCCCAGCGTGACGAACGGCCAAATCGAAACGTCCGCGCCGATTTCCACGCCCGTACCTCGGCTTGCCTGATCGGAAATTCCTCTGGCTCTATATGGGTCGGTGAAGAATCGTTGGGCGATGCGGGCAAACGCGTAGGCGGGGTGCGACACGAGAACCTGAGGACGTTTCAGCTCGGGGATATGACGGCTCACCACGAAGGCCGCGGCGCGAGAAGCCAGCGCGTCCTTCACCAACCGATCGGTCGCCACATACGCTAAATCCCTGCTCCCCGCTTCAGCGAGGCCGGCCAGACCGGACACGGTCAGATCGCCAGGCCCGACGATTTTCCCTGATACCGATTGAGCAATGTCAGCCAGTCGAATCAATCGCGGTGAAGAGAACGAGGACATGCCCAAGTTATCTCGCCTTCTTGACCGTGGGTTTCTTGGCGGGCGCGCGGCGCGCGGGCGCTTTGCGCGGGCGCGAGTTGGATGGAGCGACCTTGCTTTGCACATAGGCGGTGACATCGGCCACGGTGACCAGCTTTTGCAAGTCCTCGTCCGGTATTTGAAGGTCGAACACTTCTTCAATTCGGAACAAGAGTTCGATGGTCGCCATTGAGTCCAGACCGAGATCATCACGGAGGGATTGGCGGGCATCGATGGTTGCGGGCGATCGCTTGAGATACTCACCCAGAGCGGTCCGAATGCGATCTTCAATGGTGGGTTGGGTCGCCATATTCAGCAAGTGACTGTTTACGAGCGATGGTCGTACTTCTTAAAAACCACCGCCGCATTGTTGCTCCCGAAGCCGAAAGCATTCAGCACGGCGACCCGCACCGGACGCTGCTGCAGACCCGAAGAGATCCCCGGCAGAGCGCCGGCCGGATCGGGATCCTGATAATTCACGGTCGGGTGAATCTGCCCGGTCTCCAACGTCAGGGCGCATACGATCGAACCGATCGCGCCGGCAGCCCCCAGCGTATGCCCGACCATGGATTTGGTCGCGTTCACCAGAACTCGCTCGGCCCGACGCTGATAGACATGCCGGATTGCTTTGACTTCGACGGCATCCCCGATAGGGGTCGATGTGGCATGAGCATTGATGTAGTCGACACGCGAGGCCGGAACATCGGCGTCCCAAAGGGCTAAGTTGATCGTGGCGGCGACTTCGAGTCCATCTTCGCGCGGGATGACCATATGATGCGCCTCGCTCGTCGCGGCGTACCCGGCGACTTCAGCGTAGATGCGGGCCTTCCGTTTCTTCGCATGGGACAAGGATTCGAGGATCAACGCGCCGGCTCCTTCACCCATGACGAACCCGTCCCGTGCCCGATCGAACGGTCGCGAGGCGCGCTCCGGGGCATCGTTAAATCCGGTGGACAGCGCGCGCAGCGAGCAAAACCCGGCAAATACCAAGGGGGTAATGCTCGCATCGGCTCCGGCGGCAATGACCACATCGGCCTGCCCGGAGCGAATGCAGTGCAGGGCGTGGCCCACGGCATGGGCACTGGAGGAGCAGGCCGTTGAAATCGTGAGATTCGGCCCTTTGGCGCCATGCGCCATGGCGATAATGCCGGAGGCGGAATTGAGCGTGATCATCGGAATGAAATTGGGGTGGACGCGGTTGGGCCGCCTGTTGCGATAGAGTTGCGTGATTTCGCGTTCGCCCATGACCATCCCGCCCATGCCGGCGCCGACCATAACGCCGACGCGATGCGGGGATTCGCGATCCATGCGCAGCCCCGAGTCCGCCAGCGCTTCTTTCGTGGCGACGAGGGCAAATTGCGCATAGCGGTCCACCCGATCGGCCTGTATGGCGTCGAGGTACTGAGCCGGGTTGAAGTTCAGGACCTGCCCGGCGACTCGGCTTCGGTAGCTGTCCATCGGAAAGTCACCGAAAGCCCGAATGGCGGTGATGCCGCTTCGTCCCTCCAGCGCCGCCTTCCAAAACTGTCCCACACCGATTCCGATCGGAGAGACAATTCCAAGCCCCGTAATGACAACGCGTTTCTTCATCGGTTCACGAGAACTTCATCAGCGCATCAAAGTTCTTTTACTCCAAGGCTGCCATGCAGTCAACTCGATCCGCCGAGCAAAACGCCAACAGCAGATAGCGAGGCAATGGAACGGATGTTCCGCTAATGACTCACTTTTAAGAACAGGTACGAACCGAGTGAGAGAAAAATCAAATTGGCGATCCACCCGGCAACCACCGGGTCGAGTGCCCCGCTGCGGCCAAAGGCGATCGCCACCGAGTGCGCCGTCCAATACAGAAAACCGATCACCAGGGCTTGGCCGATACCGATGGCCATGCCCCCGCCACGCGCCCCGGTTCGGCGCAAACTCAGTGCGATCCCGACAACCGCCATAACGACACTGACGAACGGAAACGCGATTCGACCGTGATAATCCGTCAACAGGCGAGCGACCTGATAGCCGTCCTTTTCCAATCGGGCGATCCGTGAACGCAGATCCATCAACGTCCGTTCTTCGGTTTCGACCGACAACCAGTTGGTAAAATCTTCAGGTTGATGGGACAGCGGGAGCGGTTTGGTGACAAAGGTCTCCGTGGTGAGCCCTCCGTTGGGAAGCAAAATCCTCCGCAAGCCCGTGCGCAAGGTCCACCCCTGATCCGTATAGCGGGCTTCCTGCGCCTCCGTGATTTCGTTCAAACGGAAGTCCGGTCCCAACTGATACAACCGGATTCCCCGCAGCGTCGCTCCATCCGGTTCGACCGATTCTACATTCATCAAAGTTTGATTTTCGATCTGAAGCCAGGGACGCAACGTTTTGATGGCGGAGGCGGCCGGCTTTTTTTCGATGAGAGTGGTTTTCACGTATTCGGCGCCGGCGGTGGACAGGGGGATGACCCAGGCGCTGAGCCCGAATAAGCCCAAGGCGACCGCCAAAGAGAACAGGAGAAACGGCATCGTTGTGCGGGAGAGGCTGATGCCGCAGCTCCGCATGGCGGTGATTTCATGGTTTTTGGAAAACATGCCTAATGTCAACAGGGTGGCCATGAGAATCGCCAGCGGTGCAATTTGAAAGGAAATCGCCGGTGTTCTCAGAAGAAAGTAGCCCAGGACATGAATGGCTTGGGCATCAAATCGGATAAAACGCCGGACCTTTTCAAAAAAATCCACCACCAGATAGACCGTCATCAGTCCCGCGAAACACATGAGAAAGACTTTCACGTATTCCCGCAGAAGATAGCGGAACAGGATCGTCATGGGTGATTACCGCCGGCTGACACGGTGAAAGAGCACGACCGTTGTGCCTAGGAACAGCATGTTCGGCAACCACGCTCCGGCGAAGGGCGGGAGGATCAAGGTGGTGACCAAAAACTCGCACAGCACATTGAGAACGTAATAGATGATGATAATCATCACACCCGCGGCAAACCCTCCGATACGCCCCGACCGTTTGGAGACAATGCCGACGGGCACTCCCAGGATGCCGAAGATCAAGGCCGCAGTGGGAAAGGCAAGGTCTTTGTAGGACTCCATCAAACGCCGCAAGGCGCCGGTATCTTTCCACCCCGACCGATTCAACTGGTCGAGCACGGCTTCACGCGACGGACGTTCATCGACCGCGGCATACAGACTCTGATCGAGGTTCAACTTGAGATCGTAGGTCGAAAAAGTTACCTGATGGTACTGCTCCACCTCGTATGGCCGGCTATGAATGGTGCCGTTCAGAAGCCGGATCCCGACCTGGCTGCGCCCGGGGTCGCTGAGGAGCGTGTAGTCGCCGGCAACGATGATCCGCGTTTCCCCTGGATTGCGCTCGTCGGAAATGAAAATGCTGCCGACCTGTCCCTGCCCGGTGTCGGCCACGTAAATGACCATGTGCGGCACCGGTTCGTTGAAAACGCCCTTGTCCAGCGCGAGCGTCAATTGATCGCGAAGCAGGTTCAAGGCGAGCTTTTTCAGAGAGACGCTGGTCCATGGCTGGCCCCATTGAGAAAGCGCGAGCGTCAATCCGAAGACCAGAGAGGAAAACACCAAGACGGGGACGGAAAGGCGGATCAGGCTGAGTCCCGCCGCGCGCATGGCCACCAACTCTTTATCATACGACAGTCGGCTGAAGGCGGTAATGGACGCGATGATACCTGCGATCGGAAGCGTCAGGACCAAAAACGACGGCAACAGATGAATAAAGACCTTCACGATGGCCGTCAGCCCGATGCCCTTGGAGACAAACAGCTCGACGAGGCGCAAGAGTTCCTTCGTCAACATAACGAAGCACAGCGCCCCCACGCTGATCAAGAAGGGCGGAAGCAGTTCGGCGAAGATATAGCGATCGAGAATCTTCAGCAAGGGCGCCTGCAGGAAATCGTCGCGCCACTATAGCCAATTGATGAGGACCTGTAAATTCTTGATGCAGGCTCAGGCATAGCCGGAACTCCCGGAAAACGGATGGTTGGCAAAGTAATTATTGACAAGCCTAGGGCATTATGCTAGATGCTTCCCCCGATTCACAGGGTTGGCATGTACTCTTTCACCTGTCTTTCAGTGCCGTAGGAGGGGATCCTTCCTGCGGTATTTTTTTGTGAGGCGTCCGGTCTCCTCGAAGTGAATCAGGTTCAACGTCGGTGGGTTGTTTCAGAAAAGGAGGGTCGTGTGAAAAGCAAGGGCACTGTTAAGTGGTTCAATGATCGGAAGGGGTTTGGGTTCATTCGTCTCGAAAGCGGCGAAGATGTGTTTGTGCATTACTCGGCGCTCCAGGGAGACGGCTTCAAGTCGCTGAAAGAAGGCGAAAATGTTGAGTTCGATATCGTGCAAGGAGCAAAAGGACCACAGGCCGCGAACGTCATGAAGACGTAGCCGTCGCGATCGTGCCTCACGATCAAAGGGTTCATCCCAAAAGGGGTGGGCCCTTTGTTGTGAGTGCCTCGGCGGGCGGGCGTTCCGACTTGACTCTTGCGCGGAATTTCTTGACAACATCGCAGAATATTGATAGTTTCAGCCTCCATGGAGGCCGACAAGAGCAAGGTCCAACAAAGCGCCAACCTGCTAGCCTCTCGCGGTCAGTTCGACAAAGCCATTTCCGAGTGGAAAAAGCTCCTCATGGACTCCCCCGCAGACGGCACCATCCATAACAGCATCGGAGATTTGCACCTCAAACGGAATTCCATCGGGGAAGCGGTGGATGCGTATTTCCAAGCGGGTGCGGCCT
>JBOHOS010000427.1:0-1705 GCA_050731295.1 Nitrospiraceae bacterium
CCGCTTCCAGGCGGCGCTCGCTGATCTCGGCTCCGCACTCGGCGCAGACTCCATATCCGCCTTCCGCCAATCGCGTCAGGGCTTCATCAATCAATTGCCGCTTTCGGTTCTGCATCTCCAAGAGCGAGATGCCTAGTTCCCGTTCCAGATCCATCATGGCCTGATCGCCCACATCCTTGGCGGATTCCAGACGGCGCTGCGCATCATCAGTCACCGATTGTCCCAAGTTGTCTTTGATCTGACCAAGAATTTCTTGACGCTTCGCCATCAGCATCCGATGCAGAACCTCCCGACGCGCCGCCTGCTCCGCGTTCTCCGCTATCGGCTTGGGCAACGCCGTGTCTTTGAAGTCATCATCGGACTTGCTCGCGCTCGATTTTTCCTTGGGGACAGATTTGATTTCGGTCATCGCCTGTTTTTTTACCTTTTCCGTCATGGTCGGCCACTCCCTTTTGACGCGTTCTCCGAGAAGGCCGCGTATTCTAAACTCGGACCTGTATTTTGACAAGCGGGAGAACTACCCCCTCGAGGGTCAACCGATCCGGAACCACACGGTGCGTGGAGAGTCTAGGAATAGGTAATGATCGAGTGGATGTCGCAGCCGTTGAGTTTGTCCCGCCCTTTGAGAGCGGCCAATTCGACGAGAAACACCAACCCGACCATCCGGCCTCCGAGTTGACCGACGAGATCGACCGTGGCGGCCGCGGTCCCGCCGGTGGCAAGAAGATCGTCCACGATAAGCACCTGCTCGCCCGCTTCGATCGCATCGCGGTGGATGGCTAGGGAATTGGAACCGTATTCCAGGTTGTATTGAACTTCAAAGGTGTCCGCCGGAAGCTTGCCCGGCTTGCGGACCGGGACAAAACCCGCTCCGAGGCGATAGGCGAGCGGAGCGCCGAAGATAAACCCGCGCGATTCAATGCCGATCACTTTGGCAATGCGCTGGTCTCGATACCGCAGGGTCAGCTCGTCCACAATCGACCGCAACGCGCCGGCGTTTTTCAGCAGGGTCGTAATGTCATAAAACAGGATGCCCGGTTTTGGAAAATCGGGGACTTCGCGGATCAGCGCCTTGTAATCCATCGATGGCTCTCGTCGCTACAGCAGATCATCCTGCTTCATCGTCTTTTTCTCAATGGTCGCCCGTAACTTGACCAGGGCCGCCGTCTCGATTTGGCGGACCCGTTCGCGGGTCAGTCCCAAGGTCTGTCCGATCTCCTCCAGCGTATGCGCTTCTCCTCCATCCAATCCGAATCGGAGCAGAATGACGGTCTTCTCTTTGTCCGGCAATTCTTGAATCCATTCCATCAAACTTTCCCGCCGCCGCACGCCCTCGGCCGTCATCGCAGGAGAGACGCTCACCGGGTCCTCGATCACATCGCGCAGGAAGGTCCCTGTTCGCTCGCTGATCGGGCTATCCAGCGAATAGGTGGTCCGGATCAACTGCTTGAGATCGGTCACCTCACGTTCCGACATTTTCACGCGTTCGGCGATTTCATGGATCTTCGGCTCCCGGCCCAACTCCTGGACAAGCTGCTCGAGTTCCGACAGGTACTTATTCAGGCGTTCGACGACGTGCACGGGCAGCCGAATGATCTTCGCCTGATTGATGATCGCGCGCTCGATGAACTGGCGGATCCACCAGGAAGCATAGGTGCTGAATCGGAAGCCGCGCTTATAATCGAACTTTTCAACGGCCTTGATC
>JBOHOS010000428.1:0-3157 GCA_050731295.1 Nitrospiraceae bacterium
GTGTCCGGTATGACTACCGGACGTCAGTCCCATCTGCGCGACCATCGCCGAGAAGGGACACCCACTGGCGGACTTCTCGCCCTCTTTGCCCTGAACGGAAGATCCTGCCGCGGATGCTGTGGCCCCGGCTGGCGCAACCGGTTGCCCTCCCTGGATTTTCTGGTTCAGGTATGCCGCCATTTGGCCTGAGCCGGCCTGCGCCTCGTCTTTCAGCGTGCCGCGAGTCATCTCGAACGGTTCGGCCGCGGCCGTCCGGCCGCCGAGCTGAACGCCCAGCGAACTCACCATCTGGGTTTCTCCTGGGTTGGTAACCATGGAAAACTTGGCCCCGCAGGAGGGACAGCCGAAAAACACGCCGAGCGACCCTTCAGCCGGCTTCTCGACCTTTTCGAAATTCATGTAGGTTTCACAGTTTAAGCAAACAAATTTCATGGCGAATCCTTTTGTGAGAAAGACTCACAATTTCTCGGCCAGCACCTTCTTAAAGTCTAAAATTGATCGGACCCGTTCTGCAATCTCTTGATAGCGCCGGATCGTGGGATAGGTCTCATCCAGGAGAGGCATCCCCTTGTCGAAGGTGCGCGCCAGCGTCCGGTCGAACGGGATACGCCCCAGCAGGGGCACATCGAGGGCCTGGCACATCGCCTCGGTGTCCCCCTCGAACAGTTCGTGCTCGGCTCCGCAGGACGGACAACGATACTGGCTCATGTTCTCAACCATGCCTAAGACCCTGATTCCCATATCCCGCGCATAGGTGACCGACTTCTGCACGACATCGGAAGCCACTTCGGATGGCGTCGTGACGACAATGGCGCCGGCCAAATCCGGAATGAACCCGGCCATCACAGGCGGCTTATCGGCTGCCGCTCCGGGCGGCAGATCGGTGAACAAATAGTCCAGGTCTCCCCACACCACATCCGACAAAAACTCTCGAATGACGTTCATTTCCATCAGACCGAGCCAGACGGGACTCAGATCCATCGGACCTTTCCATCGGACCGGCGAAGCAGCGTCCAGAAAGAAATCCATAGACCCGACTTTGACACCGAGAGGGCCGACCGGCGGAATGGCGCCGTCCGGTGTGATGGTCAGCGTCCGGCCGGTCATCCCGAGCATGCGAGGGACACAAGGGCCATTTAAATCCACATCGAGCACGCCGACGCGAGCGCCCTGCCGAGCGAAGGCCAGCGCGAGATTGACGGTCGTCATGCTCTTGCCGACGCCGCCCTTGCCGCTCATGACGACGAGCTTGTGCTGGATGCCGGCCATGCGGGCCTGCACCTGCCGCATCTGCTCGGTGATCTGCTGGACCACCTTCGCATCGTCGGCGTACTGCAACTTACTCAGGATCGCTTTAAGGTCTTTTTCACCGGCCATGGGTCATCAACCGTAGCATAGGGGTTTCCAATGAGTCAAACCACTAGGATGCTCAAAAAGGCCATCCAACGCGGCCGCAGAGAGGACGAATACCGGAGCGTACCCTCAGGGGTACGTGAGGATTTCGGCCGAGCGAGAACAAAGTTGGGGGCCTTTTTCAGCATCCCGGTTAGATCGAGTATTGGAAGGTGGGTTTCGCGCCGATGGCCCGCGCCAGCACGCCCTTGCGTTTGAGCTCTTCGATGATCTGGCCGGCGGCATCGTCGTAGTTCTTCGGGCCTGCAAAGTGGAGATCGGCGTAAGTCGGTGTTTCCTCTTCTGCCTTGCTCATATTGACAATGATGACCGGAGCGGGATGCACCAGCGTGCGAATCGACTGCGCGATCTGATCCGGGGCCAAGCCGAAGGGATTGGTCGTGGACACGACGATCAATCCGGTATCCATCAACAGACGAGCGACCTCTCCGTACCGACGAACCATCTCCGTCGCATCCCCGGCATCGGACTGTAAGAGGTCGGCATCGAGGCCGCGCCGGAGATTCTCGGCGTCCAACAGATACGCGTGCCGCCCCTCCGCCACCAGCAAGGCCTCCAGCTTTCTCGCCAGGAAGGATTTGCCCGTATGCCGGCCGCCGGTAAACAGCACGATCGCGGCGCGATGGCCATAATGCTGCGCGCGATCCTCCCCGCCGACCTCCCCTTTCACCCAGGCGAAATCGCGGCGCCGCGCCTCGTCACGCAGGAAGGCCTGCTCGTCATGAGCCAACTCGGTAATAATGCCGCCCCCGGAAATATCGTATTGATCCACGACAACGAATCGCCCGGTCGTCTCGAACTGTTGATAGAGGTCGAAGGCCAACGGTGACTTCGTACGAAACGTGACATCGGCCACTTCATTCCGGCCCACGACGGTGTTCGATTGGCGCTCGCCGAGATCCGCCGCATCGATAATCCGATGGATCGCCGCGACCTCACAATCCACCTCGCGGGTGGCAAGTCGAAGCAGATATTTCCGGCCTCGCTCCAGCGGGCGCTGCCCCAACCAGAACAGATTCACGCGAAAAGCGGTCGAGACCAGGGGAATGGCATCGCGATGCGAGGCGATTTCGCCCCGCTCGATAAAAATCTGCTCATCGAGGGTAATGCCGATAGACTGCCCGGCATGCGCTTCCGCCGGCGACGGTTCGGTATTGAACGCTTCGACGGATTTCACCTGGACCGACTTGTTGGACGGAGAGAAGACAAGACGATCGCCGACCTTGAGGCGGCCGGCCGTGATTCGACCGGCGAGAATCCGTCGCGCGTCGAACTTGTACACGTCCTGGATGGGGAATCGAAGCGGCTGCTCCGAGCGGGCGGTCTCTTTTTTGAACAACTCAAGGGCGTCCAGCACGATCGGCCCGTGATACCAGGCCATGTGACGGCTCCGCTCGGCGATATTGTCCCCGAGTTTCGCGCTGACCGGAATCACCCGTTCCGGCACGACCTTGAGCTGCCCGAGGAATTCGCGATACTCCTTTTCGATGCCGTTGAAGACGTCTTCGCGGTAGCCGACGAGGTCCATTTTATTGACGACGACCGCCACCTGCTTGACGCCGAGCAGGGACAACAGATAGCCATGCTTTTTAGACTGTTCTTTGACGCCTTCAAGCGCATCGATCAGCAGCAGCGCCGCCTCGGCGCGCGCGGCGCCGGAGATCATGTTCTTGAGAAATTCCTTGTGTCCGGGGGCGTCGATGATGATGTAGTGGCGCGTATTCCAGGTGAAGAACGTGCGCGC
>JBOHOS010000429.1:0-17426 GCA_050731295.1 Nitrospiraceae bacterium
GAGCAGGACGATCCCGACCAGCATGAAGACGCTGCCCAAGAGCGTATAGAGCACATACTTCAGCGCCGCATAGTGCCGATCGACCCCCCCGCCCCAAAGCTTGATCAAAAAATAACTGGGGATCAGCATCAATTCCCAGAAGACAAAAAATAAGATGAGATCGATCGAGACGAAGATCCCCATGATCGTCGTTTCGAACGCCAGTAGAGCCATGAAGTAGGTCCTGACCTGATGGCGAACCGCATCCCAGGAGTAGAGGACGATCAGGGTGGTGAGAAACGCCGTGAGACCGACGAACAGGACGCTGATCCCGTCCACCGCCAGGTGATAATTGATCCCGAGGGGCGGAATCCACGCAATCCGCTCCGAAAACTGCATCGCCGGCGAGCCCGGTGTAAATCGCAGCACCACGATGCCGGCGAGGATGAGTTCCAGAGCGGAAATCCCCAGCGCGGCGTTCTTGATCAGATCTTCATCGTCCAGCAGCCAGAGCAACATCGCGCCGACAAGCGGGAAGAACAGCAGGAGCGAGAGAATCGGAAACCCAAATGTCATTTCTTCAAGCATGGTTCTTATTTTTCTACACGAGGCTCACAGTGAGGTCTGATAGGAGGCTCAAGAAAATCAAGGACGCCCGCGCGCCCTGAACCGAGAATGAAACTCGAAACTTTTGTCAGCATGCTTTCTACCGCAACGCCACGCCGAAGGAGACGGCTCCGGTCCACCAAGCCAGAATCACATGCACCAAGATGAACAGGCCGGCGATGATGATGGCGGCATAGTGATGCACCATGCCGCTCTGCAGCCGGCGCCATGAGCGCGCCGCCACGTGGTTCACGTACCCAATCACGTTGAGGAATCCATAAATCACGTGCTTTTCAATCCATGTGCTGCCGGAGGCGCCGGACTCGGTCAAACGTCCGACGGCCACGACGATTCCATCGATAACGGTCCGGTCGAACCAATCCCAAACCATCCCCAGCCGTTTGATCGGCTCAACAATCACGAGATCATAGAACTCATCGACGTAATATTTATTGAGCAGGGTGGTATAAAGTCCCGGCACCTGGGCTGACCATGCCGGGGCGGCGTCGGGTCGAACGGCATAGAGATAATGCGCGAGACCCCAGCCGAGCAAAGCGATCACGGTTGCCGCACCCATCAGCACCAGCAGGAGCCCGATCCCGCCGTGCGATTCACTCGTGCCGGTTGCGGCCGCAACCGGATGCAGAAATGAATGAAACCATCCATTCTCGGGAGGGATTCCGGGGAAGCCGCCCACCACCGCCAATCCCGCCAGCACGACGAGCGGGCCGATCATAATAGCCGGCGATTCATGCACATGACCGGCAGCACGATGGTCCAGCCGTGACCGACCGTAAAAGGTCAGGTAGGTCAGGCGGAACATGTAAAAGGCCGTGAGAAATGCCCCGATCGCCGCAATGCCATACAGTGGGTAATACCCATGCATGAACGCATGCGCCATGATCTCGTCTTTGCTCCAAAAGCCGGAGAGCGGAAAAATGCCGGCGATGGCCAGCGTGCCGATAAGAAATAGGGCGTGAGTCCAAGGGATCTTCGCCTTTAGTCCGCCCATCTTGCGGATATCCTGCTCACCCGAGAGCGCATGGATAACGGACCCGGCGGAAAGAAAGAGCAGCGCCTTGAAGAACGCATGGGTCATGAGATGGAAGATCGCCGCCGTGTAAGCGCCGATCCCGCACGCGAGAAACATGTAGCCAAGCTGGCTGACCGTCGAGTACGCCAAGACCCGCTTGATATCGTTTTGCACCAGGCCGATGGTCGCGGCGAAGAGCGCCGTCGCGCCCCCGATCCAGGCCACCGTGCTCATCGCCACGGGCGACAGGTCGTAAATGGCGTGATTGCGGACGATCATATAGACCCCCGCCGTAACCATGGTCGCAGCGTGAATGAGCGCGCTGACGGGCGTTGGGCCTTCCATCGCATCCGGCAACCAGGTGTAGAGGGGAATTTGAGCGGATTTGCCCACCGCGCCGATCAATAAACAGAGGGCGATGGCGGTGGCCATCTCTGTCGAGAGCCGACCCGCCTGAGCCATGACCTGTGTGTAGTCCAGCGTATGGAAGTTGATAAACACCAGAAAGATAGCGATCAAGAATCCGGCGTCGCCGATTCGGTTGACCACGAAGGCTTTCGTAGCCGCCTTGGCGGCTGACACCCGATCGTAGTAATAGCCGATGAGTAAGTAAGAACAGAGCCCCACCCCCTCCCATCCGATGAAGAGCACCACATAGTTGTTCCCCATCACGAGCAGGAGCATCGAGACCATAAAGAGGTTCATGTACGTGAAAAAGCGCGTGAAGCCGTCCTCCCCGTGCATGTACCCTACCGAATAGAGATGAATCAGAAAGCCGACGCCGGTGACGACCAGCAACATGATGCAGGTCAGAGGATCGATGAGGAAGGCCAGGTTGATCGTGAGATCGCCGCCGAAGATCCAGCGGTAGACGACGACTTCCCGCGCGACTCCGCTTTGCAGCGTATCGACGAACACGGCAATCGACAAGAGAAACGACAGGCCGACGGACCCCCACGCCAAGCGGTGCGCGAAGTCGTGCGAGTAGCGATGCCCCAACAGTCCGTTGAGCAGAACGGCAGTCAGCGGAAGCGCCGGGATGAGAATGACCAGAAGATCGAACATCACCACTTCAGGAGATTCATTTCATCGACATTGGTCGAAATTTTTCCGCGAAAGACGACGATAATGATGGCCAGCCCCACTGCGGCCTCGCCGGCCGCGATCGCGATCACGAACAGCGCGATGATCTGGCCGGTCATCGATTCCAGGTAATGCGAAAACGCCACGAGATTGATGTTGGCGGCATTCAACATGATCTCCACCGCCATCAGCACGATGATGAAGTTTCGTCGGATGAGCACACCGATCAGACCGGTGACGAACAGCACCGCGCTGACGGCCACATAGGCGGAAAGAGGAACCATCTTTAGACCTGCTATACGTTACTCGTCATTCGTGAACGGAAAATTCTTCTTCCCGTTGAACGGTGCACGAATAACGGGCACCTTCATTCCTGTTCAGCTTCCGGAGGCGTCTTCGCCAAGACAATGGCGCCGATAATGGCGCCGAGTAGAAAGATTCCCACGATTTCGAACGGCAGAAGATATTCGCCGAACATCTTGATGCCGATGGCATAGCTCGCGCCGTCCTTCAAAATCAACTCAGCCGGCGCATCGCCTTTCGCTCCTCCGAAAGGGGATCGCAACACCAGCAGCAGCAATTCGGCGGCGAGCGCGATGGCCGCAAACAGCACCACCAGATACCGCGAATGCAGGAATCGCTCATCCGATTTGAGATTCAGCAACATCAGGACGAACAAATAGAGAACCAGAATCGCGCCGGCATAGACGATAATCTGAACGGCGAAGAGAAATTCCGCGTTCAGTAAGACGAACAGGCCGGCCACATGCAGGAGAAGCGTCAGCAACGCCAACCCGCAGTGGACAGGGTTTTTCAGCGCGACGGTGAACACCCCTGCCAGGATGCTCATGACGGAAAAATACGCGAAGAAGATCGGAACCATCTCTCTCTATCTAGGTTAGATGCTTCGGCGGTGTGGGTTGCGTAGGCTTTATCACGGATTGCGGGAAAAAGTATCGGTAGTCCCGGCTATCCTGGCTGTTCTTTTCCTGATTGTGGGCATACAGATATTTCTTCGCGTCATCAAGATGGCGTTCGCCGATGTCATAGAGCCGCTTCTTGTCGAACAGGAGCGTGCGCTTATCATGCGTGGAGTACTCGTACATCTTGGTCATCGCCAGCGCATTGACCGGACAGGCTTCCACGCAGTAGCCGCAAAACACGCACTTCGTAATATCGATGTAGAACTCGCTCGCATATCGTTGGAGGGGAAGCGACTTGTCTTCGGCGCTGATCACTTTAATGCAGTGCGAGGGACAGGCGGCTTCGCACAGATCGCACCCGACGCATCGTTCCGCCCCGTCGTCGTAGCGCAGCAATCCCAACGCGCCACGGTGGGCATCGGGAATGGTTCGCTGTTCGCGCGGGTACTGAAACGTGATCGGGCGATGGAACATATGCTTGAAGGTGACCTTCATCGCATCCCAGATCTCGTCAAACAATACCGCGTGCAGCAGCTTCTTGGTCAGGACGCGCACGTTCATCATGGCTCCGTGGTCAAATCGTCAGAGTTTCTCGATGCTCGCCGGCGTCAATTTGAAATACGGCACCCCGGTTGTCGCGTCGATGTCAACGGACATGAGATCCTTCACCGGCGGCTCATTGAAGTGCTCAGGAAAGAAGCAAGAGCCGGGTAGCAATCCGGCGTTGCCTTGAATACCCATGTCCAGGGCCCCTTTCTCGGTCGTCACCCGAACTCGCCCCCCTTCGCTGAGGCCCAATCGTTCCATGTCCTGCGCATTCATGTGCAGGCGGCCGGTGTTGGGGGAAATGGTGAGGAGCCCGGAAGCCCGCGTGGAGAGCTTTCCGGAGTGGTACAGTAGTTGCCCCAGCGATAGGCCGAACTGCCCCTTGCTCATCGTCTTGCGATCGGTTTGATAGCGCGTCTTCACTTCGTTGACATAGCCGTGGGCCAGATACGCATCGGGTTTGGGCGTCATCTTTCTCGGCTGGCCCAGGTTATAGTAGCCAGGCAACAATTTCATGATCTCGTTCTGAATATCTTGCGGTGACTCATACTCGAAGGGAAATCCCAGCCCGCTGGCCACCGCGGTCATAATATGCCAGTCCGGCAGGCTCTCTCCGACGGGGTCCATCGTCTGCCGAATGCGCAACACCTTGCCTTCAAGATTGGTGAACGTTCCGTCCTTTTCGGCATAGGTGGACGCCGGAAGAACGATGTGCGCCATCTGCGCGGTTTCGGTGAGAAATGGATCCTGGCAAATCAATAAGTCAAGCTTTTCCAACGCCTCCTTGACTTCCAGCGAGGCGGGCAGGGTGGCAAGCGGATTCTCTCCGATGACATAGAGCGCTTTGATCTTCCCGCTGCGACAGCGCCGCAGAATCTCCATAAGATTGGCGCTGCTTCCGACGGGCGGCAGATCCGCGCCCCACGCCTTGGCAAACCGATCGCGCGCCGCTTCATTATCACATCTCGCCTGGCCTGGAAGAAACTCGGGGACCGCCCCCATATCCACCGACCCCTGCTCGTTCACTTCCTCGGTCACGGTATTGACGCCGCAACCCGGACGTCCCAATTTACCGGTGATCCAAGCAAGATCGATCAAATTCAACACGCGCTCATATCCGCCGGGCCTGCGCACAATCCCCTCAGCACAGAGAATGACGGCACGCGGGGTCTCGGCAAAAATCGCCGCGGCCTCGTGAATCCGGTCTACGGCAATGCCGGTTTCAGCGGCAATCGTGTCGAGCGACAGTGCGGAGACGGCCTGCTTCAACGCCAAGAAGGCTTCAGGATGCTTGGCGGTCGTTTCGGCGTCGACGAGGTCCCGGTCGATCACCGATTTCACCAATCCCTGAACGAAGAGCCCTTCTGTTCCCGGCCGGACCATCATGGGATGCGAGGCCAGCTTGGCGATATTCGTCTGAGCCGAATCCACGACGATGACCTGGGACTGATAGATGCGGATGGCATCTTTCACCCGAACCGCCGTGAGCGGGTTGGTCTCCGTGATGTTGCTGCCCACCAAGAGGATCGCCTTGGCCTTGGTGATGTCTTCCCAGTCGTTCATCATGCGCCCGACACCCAAGGCCTGCTGCATCGCGCGAACGAAATTGATGTGCCCATAGCGCGCGCTGCTGTCCAGTTGATTGGTGCCGATCGCCACCCGCATGAGTTTCTGAAACAGGTACAGCTCCTCGTTGCTACATCGGGCCGTGATCAATCCGGCGATCGCCTGAGAGCCATGCTGCGCCTTGATCTCGGCTAAACGGTCTACCATCGAATGGACGGCCTCCAGCCATGGCGTCTCCACGAGCGTGCCGTCACGACGCGTCAAGGGTTGCTGCAGCCGGGCCTTGCCGTCGATGTACTCGAATCCGAATCTCCCACGCACGCAGATACCGCCATGGCCCTTCGCCGTCTCCGTCCGATCACCCCATTTGTTCTTCCATGAGAGCGGCGATGTGACGCGGACCACTTCCCGATCCTTCGTTTCGATGTACAACTGACAGCCATCTCCGCAGTAGTTGCAGGTCGTCGTCGTTTTTTTCAACTGCCAGGGCTTGTACAGGTATTTCGAAAACTTGTTGGTGATCGCGCCGACCGGGCACACCGCCAAGCAGTCTCCGCAGAATTCGCAGGACAGCGCGGTGTCTCCCTTCGCAACCACCTGCGTGAAGCCGCCTTTCTTGGCGAATTGCAGCGCATCAATCATCAAGACGTCTTTGCAGACATTGATGCATTCTCCGCACGCGATGCATCGGTTCATATTAAAATCGAGCACCAGGCTTCGCGTGTCTTCCGGGATTAACTTTTGTTTCGCATTCGCTAAGTTGGTGACCTGGTGTTGGAACGCCATGTCCTGCAGTTCGCAGTGTCCGTCGGCGTCGCAGACAGGGCAATCCAGGGGATGGACGGACAGATGCTTCTCCACGGCCTTCTTTCTGGCCGCAAACAGATCCTCCCCCTCGGTTCTGACGACCATGCCGGCGGCGGCTTTGGCGGTGCAGGATCGAACCGGCGCCTTCTTTCCTTCGACCATTACCAGGCACATGCCGCACGATCCAAACGGATCGAATGTGTAGTGATAACACATGGCCGGGACGATCTTGCCCGTGCTGGAAATCACGTCGTAGAGCGATACCCCATCCGAGGCCGTCACGGTGCGGCCGTCAATGGACAGTTCAATGGAGGCAGCTTCGGTATCAGGAGTTGTAACGGGTTTCAACGCCATTCCATATACCTCATGGATCTTCGAGACTTCTGAATCATTATTCCTTCAGCTGATCCTACAGGATGCTCAAAAAAGCCAGTCAACAAGGCCGCAGGAGTGAAAAAACCGGAGGCGTACCTGCATTTCACCCACCGGCCCCAAGCGCGCCAAGACGCGCTCCTCCCCGATGGGTACGTTGAGGATTTTTTCGAACCGAGAACGAAGCCCGAGAAAGGGTGCGTCTCGGCGTACTCGGGGAAAGACGGGTGTAACGTAGCTTTTTTCAGCATCCTGTCACCGGTCGCATTCGCCCATGACAATGTCGTACGTCCCGAAAATCGTCACGGCGTCCGCGATCATGTACCCGCGCGACATGTAGTCAAAGGCGCCCATGTGAATAAAGGACGGCGCGCGAATCTTCAGTCGGTACGGTTTTCCTCCGCCCGTACTCACGATATAAAAACCCAGCTCGCCCTTGTGGGCTTCGGTGCCGCAATAGATTTCGCCCGGAGGAGCGTCGAATCCCTGAGAGAAGAGCTTGAACTGTTGGATCATGGATTCCAAATTGGTAAAGACCCGCTCTTTGGGTGGAAATGTGACACTCGGCACCTCCGCCATGATCGGCCCCTCGGCCGGCATCTGGTCCAGACATTGCCGAATAATTTTCACGCTCTCGCGCATTTCCTCTACGCGAATCCAGTACCGATCGTACGTGTCGCCGTTTTTACCGACCGGCACGCTGAACTCACACCTCGGATAGGCCCCGTACGCTTCATACTTGCGGAGATCATAATCCACGCCCGACCCTCGCAGCGTCGGACCGCTGAGACCGAAGCTCACCGCGTCTTCCGCCGAGATCACCGCCACGCCCTTCGTGCGCGAAAGCCAGATCCGGTTCTTCTCGAGGAAGACGACGTACTCATCGATCTTCGGAGGGAAGTACTCGAGAAATTGCTTGAGCTTCTGAAGCAGCGAGGGGGTAAAATCCCGCTCGACCCCTCCGATTCGATACCAGCTTGTCGTGAGGCGCGCGCCGCACAGTTCATCGAACCAGTCGAGCAGAATCTCGCGATCTCGGAAGGTGTAGAAGAAGACCGTCATCGCCCCGATGTCCAAAGCCTGCGTGCCCAGCCAGAACTGGTGGCCGATGATGCGCTGAACTTCCGCGACGATCGTCCGCAAGTACTCCGCGCGCTCCGGCACGGTAATGTTCATGAGCTTTTCCACCGCGCGACAATAGGCGAAATTGTTATACATCGCGCAGACATAGTCCAGCCGATCGGTATGCGGAATGAACTGATGATAGGTGCCATCCTCAGCCAGCTTCTCGACCCCTCGGTGGAGGAAGCCCATGACGGGCGTCGACTTGACGAGTCGTTCACCCTCCAGCTCCAAGATGACTTTGAGCACGCCGTGCGTGCTGGGATGCTGAGGCCCCATGTTCAGCAGCAGCTCTTCGGTCCGGAGCGTGGGCAGCGAAGCGCTTTCCGGATGCTCAGGGTCCACCTTGTAGACCGTTGTGCGCTGGTCTTCGAGCGGCTGTTTCTTCACGGTCTCCTTCACGGCTACGAATTCCTTTCGTTCAAGAATTCGAACGTATCGCGCCAGCCTTTTCCCTGTAACGGAAAATCTTTCCTGAGGGGATAGCCTTCTGTGTACTCATCGGGCATGAGAATACGGCGAAGGTCGGGATGATTGCGGAATCGAATCCCCATCATGTCATAGACTTCCCGCTCCATGAACTCGGCGCCTTTCCAGATCCCCGTGAGAGAATCGACGACACAATCCGATTCGGGAACTCGTGTTTTCAATCGAATGCGATGGCGCTTCCGAATAGAATAAAACTCGTAGACAACCTCGAACCGCTCTTCGTCATCCGGCCAATCGACCGAACTGACATGGACGATGTAATCGAAATCCAGTTCGGGATCGTCATGAAGAAAGCGGGCCACGTCATACAAGAATGCGCGCGCCACGGTAATCGCGAGATCATCGCGCCATTCCAAGGCGTTGACAAACGCCTTGGGGTATTCTTGCTGAACGCGCTCGGCCGCCGGATGCATCAGACCTCTCCCTAGACGCTTGGCCTGACCCGCTCTTTCACTTCATCGGGTTGCCTGACAAAGACACGCTTTTGCATGATGCGCTCTTGCAGCTTCAAGACGCCATCGAACAGGGCTTCTGGAGTCGGGGGGCAACCGGGCACATAAATATCGACCGGCACAAATCGATCCACGCCCTGTACGACGCTGTAGCTATCATAGATATTGCCGGAAGTGGCGCACGAGCCCATCGCAATCACGTATTTCGGCTCCGGCATCTGATCGTAAATTTTTCTGATCACAGGCGCCATGCGCCGGCACACCGTGCCGGCCACGATCATCAGATCGGATTGGCGGGGCGACGCGCGAAACACGCCGGCTCCGTATCGATCCATGTCATACCTGGACGAAACGGCCGCGATCATTTCGATGGCGCAGCATGCCAACCCGAACGTCATCGGCCACAGGGACCCCTTCCGTGCCCAATTCACAACTCTTTCAAGCGAGGTGGTAATCACCCCGACGTCCCCATCCTTGTCATGTCGTCCAATTTGTATCAGTCCCATTCCAAGGCGCCCTTTCGCCAAGCATAGACATATGCGACTACGAACAGGGCGATGAAGATCAGCATTTCGACCAAGCCGATAAGGCCGATCTGCTTAAACACCACCGCCCAGGGATATAGGAAGATGACCTCGATATCGAAAATGACAAACAACATGGCAAAGATGTAGTAGCGAACGGGAAACGGCATGCGAGCGTCGGAGAACGGTTCACTGCCACATTCATACGGACTCAATTTCTCCGCATCGGGATACTTGGGCTGAACGAGGTAACTAAGAACAAGGGTCACGACGCCGAAGGCTAGGGCCATACCGATGAACAGCAGAATCGGGAAATACCGGGATAGGTAATCGAGGAGCAACTCTGCGCCGCTCACAGAACCCCCTTCGACGCGTCGGCATCCCTTCGCCAGATCAGATGGAGTGTGTCCAGCCTTCTTCCTTCAAAACACATTGACTTCTAATGAAGATTCGTCATTCTAGTCAGGCTAATCGGGCAAATTCAAGCGAACAAAGGACCTAACCGTCTTTACCGAAAGCCCTATGAAATTCCTTGCGTATATTTGGAGGACTGACTGCCGAATTCATAGTGAGGCGCTCAGCGGACACAGAAGGGCAGCAGCATAAACATCACGATGAGTGACGTCCCTTCTTCTCCGTATTCATCTGGTCAGAGGGCATCTTCAGAGGGGGAGGGTTTTGAGAGCCTTCATTCCATTCTGCCACCAAAGGCGGAACTGCTTTCGCCTTCTTTCGACGATGAATCTGCGTCTCTATACGGCGCTTGACGTGCTTGTTTGATGGCGGGCCATCCTCCGCCGAACCTCCTTGAGAATTATCGAGAACGCCAAACATAGCCCTCTTGCCCTCAGTCCGACTCGCCATCGAACATTGGAAGATCCCAAACGATGAGGGGCTCACCCTAGCACCGGCCGAAACAACCTGTCAAACGCCGCTAACTCATTGCGTTCCCTTGACAAGTCCTCATCCTTTGCTATGGTTTTTGATGTCACTTACAAGGGGGCGCCTGATGCTCAAGAACAGACACCGACGGCTGATGTCATTGATTGTTGTAGGAATTTTAAGTTGGTCGTCCATGACACTGTCGGCCGATGCGCCTCTGGCGGATGTGGCATTTGGAGAAGGAGCTCTAAGGTTTTCGGCAGGGTTTATCCGCCAAACCGTAGCTTCTGAAGGCGTGGTCGCGAAAACCCCATACAATCGAACCATACTGGGCAAGGGCGATGTTGTGTACCTGCGCATGAACGAGTTAGAAGGCGGCGGTCCGGGAGGATTGTATTCGATTTATCGACGAGCCCAAAAGGTCTTTCATCCTGCCAATCGTCGGTACCTTGGCGATCTCATTTACGTCGTCGGAGTCGTTCGAATCACCGATATCAGTCACGAGTTCGCCGTGGCGACGATCGAACGCTCATATGGTCCCATTATGATCGGACACGGCGTCATGCCTTTTACCCCTCCGCATGAGGAAGCAGGCGCGCCCGGCCGGTCATTGCCGGGCACCCCCGGCATGATTGTGGACATGCAGCCTCAACGAACGCTGGTCGCGCAGAGCCATGAGGTCTACCTCGATTGGGGTCGCGAGGAAGGCCTGGCTATCGGAGATCGGCTGGAAGTGTTTCGAGCCAGAACAGGATTGCCGGACCAAGTCGTGGGAGAAGTGAAGGTTGTCGCCCTTGAAGATTCAACCGCGACTGGTGTCGTCGTGCGTTCAGCGGCCCCCTTCGCCATCGGGGACCGTTTCACGTTCAAAGAGGCAACCGACGATGTGCTGCACAGCACTTCCGAGTCGCTCGAGAAGCCATCGGCACGCTCTCAGACGAACGCTCACCGGGCACTGACCAGGTCTTTGATGAACGAGATCGCCAAAGGCGATATCACCGTGACGCTGGAGGGCGACAAGGTCAAGATCAACCTAGGAGATTTGGTGGACCAGCTTGAGTATGAGCCGGGCCAAGCACCGATCAAGCCGGCAGGAGCCAAGATACTGAAGCAGATCAGTGACATCCTGAAGACCATGACCGATCAACAGATCCAGGTTGAAGGTCATACCGATAGCATGCCCATCGGCCCACACCTCATGAACCGGTTCCCCGGCAACCAGGAGCTTTCGGAAGCCCGTGCAAGCCTGATCGTCCGTTACTTCATGGAAGAAGGAATCGATCCGTCGACCCTATCGGCGGTAGGGTATGCTGAGAGACGGCCGGTGGCGAGCAATGCCACGGATGAGGGCCGGCGAAAGAATCGCCGGATCGAAATCGAACTCTCTTCAAAAATGCCATCAAAGCCGACACTCTCTACCATTCCATCCCTTCCGGAAGATCAAAAGGCGCCTCAGGACTTATCGAAAGACATGCCCATCCCTCAGGACGCCGGTAGCCTCCCTACCGGGCAATAGTTGACTTGCGCTTTTGACTTTGACCAAAAAGCCCGGACTCTCCTTTCACACCAATCCTCACCATCGGTCTCATTGTCACTCATGAGAGGCATTGATAGAATGCCGCATGTCTGAGACCACTTCCTTTTCGGCCGGTCAATCCACTGCCTTTGCCACCGGACTCCCGCTTTTCGCAAACGTCGTCCTTCCACGTCATCTCAATCGCTTCTTTACTTATCGGATTCCACCCGGTTTGCAGCCACGGCTCGGCATGGGAAGTCGCGTCCTGGTCCCTTTCGGGACAACCAGGCTGTTGGGGGTTGTCGTCTCGCTGTTCTCACATTTGCCCGGGGAGGAGCCCGCTTGTTTGGAGAGGAGTCCGTTGACTGCCGCGCGGCTGCGTGACATCCTCGATGTGCAGGATGACACGCCGGAGAGCCGGCTGCCGGCGGATCTCCTGGCACTGAGTCGCCTCCTGTCGGAACGGTATCTTGCGCCTTGGGGCCAATGCCTTCGGCTCATTCTTCCGCCAACCCCTCTGAGAAAGCGTTCGCGATATGTTCTGACGGATTCAGGACGCGCAATTCTCGATGAACCTGCACGCCACGTACGGATTTCGGCGTCCGGTCGGCTGGTCTTGGCGCGCCTCGCCAGAGCGCCGAAAGGATTGTCGAACGGAACGCTGCAGCAGGCGCTTCGCGGTTCATTCAAACTCACGCTCTCTTCTCTGACCCGGCGCGGCTTCGTGCAAACCATCGACTCACGCGAAACGCGTGGGAGCAATCAGCGCGCGCAACGCGATGATCCGTCGGTTGCAGACGCCGCCATTCGTCGTCCGATCATCCCGCCGGGCAAGTCCTCTCAGCCCGTGGGGTCGCCGATATCGGAGACGATGCGGCACATTCAAGCGGCGATTGCAGACGGGCGGCACGGGCGCTTTCTGTTGCAGACATCCGCTCACCGGCGATTCGACTATCTGGCACAGGCGGCAGAATGGGCATTGTCGCATCAGCGGACCGCAGTGATCATTACGCCGGAAATCGCACGTGCGGAAGCCTTGGTTCGCCGCTTCAAAGCGCGATGGACCGATCGCGTGGGACTCGTTCACGGGAACCTGCCCGCTCACTTGCGTATCGATGTGTGGTCACGTATCCGGCGAGGGCTGATTCGTCTCGTCGTCGGGACGAGGTCCGCGATTTTCTCACCACTTTCATCTCTAGGACTGGTCTGCATCGAGGACGAGCACGACCCATCGCTAAAAGAGGAGACCGAGCCCCGATATCACGCTCGCGAAGTGGCCGCGTTACGCGCTCAGCAGCACGGAGCCGTGTTGCTGCTCCTCTCTATGCATCCCTCGCTTGAGACGGTGCATGGTGATGAGAACGCTGCGATCGATAAGCAGCTCGCCGGCGATGAGCATCAAGGCGGACCCGTTTCGCCGGCATGCTCGGCTTCATCGCCAATCATTCTCCCTGTCGACCTCAGGTCACAACCCTATGACACGCTCTTGTCCGAGCCGATGCTCACCGGCATGCAGGCCGCCCTCAACGCCCGTGCCGGGGTGATTCTCTTTCTGAATCGAAAAGGATTTGCGTCCGCCTTATGGTGCCGCGAATGCGGGAAATCCCCCCACTGCCGGCAATGCAGCATCACGCTGACGTTTTACAAACAGGCCGGCTGCCTGAGCTGCCACTATTGCGGCGCGTCGACGCCGATTCCTGATGCCTGTCCCTCCTGTCTGGCAGCCAAACTTGAGCCGGTGGGATCTGGAACGGAACGGGTCGAAGCGACGATTCGCCGTCTCTTTCCCGGAGTCAGAATCGGAAGGCTGGACCGAGAAGTCTCACGACTTCAGGCAGAAGCGACGCGCCGGCAAGTCCTGTCCGGAGAAGTGGAGATGGTCATCGGCACGCAAATGCTCTTTCGAGAAGACCTGCCGCCGGTGGGGTTCGTCGGTCTGATCCATGCGGATGCCGGTCTTCACTTGCCCGATTTCAGAGCCGGGGAGCGGACCTTCCACACGCTGATGGAGGCGGTTGCAATGGCTCATCCACACGAGCGGGGTGGACAGGTCGTGCTTCAGACGTACCTTCCCACCCACCATGTGCTGGCGGCCGTGATCGAGCAAAACCCGGCGCTGTTCTATGACCAGGAGCTGGTCTTTCGCCGGCTGTTGGCCTACCCCCCGTTCGCGCATCTCATTAATCTTCGCGTTACCGGAAGGCATCAGGATCGCGTGAGCCAGGCTGCCCACCGGTGGGCCACACGATTGCGGGAGGTGGCCGGAGCGGTGCGTCCATCGCGGATCAGCGGGTCCACCGCGTCAATTCATCACGAACCCCGGGGGGATACTGTCCAGGACGTGACCGTGCTCGGTCCCGTCCCTTCAGCCATGACGCAGCTTCGAGGACGATACCGGTGGCAGATTCTGGTGAAATCCGTTTCGGCGGAGGCGGCCCGAGCAACAGTGCGAACAACGATGGACGATCTCGAGCGGGACCGTGGACGAGCGGGTCTCAAATACGAAATCGATGTGGACCCCCTCTCGATGATGTGAGCGAGACGGCTAGCGGGACCTTCGCTTGACAGGCTTGGCGAGGTCGACGGGGTCAACGGCCTCTTCGGCTTTTTTCCTCATCCACTTGAAAATGCCGTAGGCGAACGTCATCCAGAATATGGCCGAGAAGAGGCCGAAGAGCATGGCCGTGAGAATGAGGCCCATCTGCTGCTCTGTGGGCTCGGTGGCGGCCATGCGGACCTGCACCATGGTGACCACGGGCCAAGCCAGGCTCTCGAGTCCGAGAAACAGCGTGGCCCACGCCCACACCGCCCCGATCGTTCCGCTCTGCCATACCAAAAATGCAGCGACCGCTAACCCAATCAAGACGGTGACAACCAGAGGCAATTCTCCCCAGATCAGCCAAAATCCCAGCGTCACCACCAGGCTGCCGAGCGCCGCGTTCAGTCGTATCCACCACATATTCGTCATAGCCGGCCCCAAGCGCGTACCGCGCAATAGTGAGCAGCGGGCGGTGTTAGCTCTAGGCAGAGGCTATTTGCGCTGAATTCTCCGGCGAAGTCAAACACTGCGCCGCGTCGTTTGGTTGCGTTGCTTCTTCCGTTTCAGTATCGTACGGCGATGACGGCGAGCGCGTTGAATATTCTCGTCGTGAGCGATCTCGACGGCACGTTACTGGACGCCGCCACATACTCGTTCGCCGCCGCCGCCAAGGCCTTGGAGGCTATCGAGACGAAAGGCTGTCCCTTGGTACTGGCCTCGAGCAAGACCCGCGCGGAGATGGAGCCGATTCGGTATCAGCTCAACCATCATGGTCCGTTTATTGTGGAGAACGGAGGAGCAGTGTTCATCCCCAAAGGATTCTTCAAATTTCCGCTGGAGGGCACGGTGCTCCACGGACCGTATCAGGTGGTGGAGCTTGGTGCGCCTTATCCGAAACTTCGTTCGGCCTTAAAAGAAATCGCGCAAGCGCTGCCGTGTCGAATCAGCGGGTTCGGCGACATGTCCATCGAAGAGGTGAGCCGACGAACAGGATTATGCCCGGCGGAGGCAGTGCTGGCCAAACAACGCGAATACGACGAGCCGTTCGTGGTCGAAGAGTCGCCGACACCGGTGAACGAGATTTACCGCCTTGCTGAGGCGCGTGGTCTCCACTGTACGCAGGGTGGCCGCTTCTATCACCTGCACGGGAACACGGATAAAGGGCGGGCAGGCCGGTACGTCATTGAATGCTTTCGCCGCCAGGCCGCTGAACATGGGGCCGCGCTCCAGACGATCGGTGTGGGCGATAGCCTCAACGACCTGCCGATGCTGCAGGCCGTCGATCATCCGGTCCTCGTGCAGAGGCCGGATGGTTCCTATGACGCGAATGTGCGCCTGCCCAACCTCATTCGGGCTCCCGGGATCGGCCCCGCCGGTTGGAACGAAGCGATTCTTACCCTCCTCTCGGCTTCGCAATAAATGATCGGAACAATCTCAATTCACTCTGTCCTTCACGACTTGCGAAACGAATTGGAAGGTACGGCACAACGTTCACAGGAAGAAGCGCAGCCAGAGATAGATGGCACTGATCACCACCGAGCCGATCATGACCGGCAATCCAAAGGCCATAAATCGCCAGAAGCTGATCACGTGCCCGGCCCGGCGGGCAATATCCACGATCACGACATTCGCCGTCGCGCCGATCAACGTGCCATTGCCGCCGAGACACGCGCCAAGCGCCAACGCCCACCACAGCGGGATAATGTCCGGTTGATGGACCAAGGTGGTGTAATCCGTGATATCGGGGTGCAGCGAACGCGCCAAGTCCACGATTAACGGATTCATAGCGGCGACGTATGGGATATTATCGACGGCAGCCGACAGCACGGCCGAGCCCCAGAGAATAGTCATGGTCGTTCCGGCAACATTACCCGCGGTCAGCAGGACCAGTTGATCGGCGAGATACCGGATCGCGCCGACCTTCACCAGGCCACCCACCAAAATAAACAAGCCGATGAAAAAGAAGATGGTCTTCCATTCCACTTCCGTCAGATAATCGAGTTCCTCCTCCCCCCGAGCCTTTCCGTGACCATGCCCCACGAGCATAAAAAGACTGGCTCCAAGCAGAGCCACGGTGGCCGGCTCCAGGTGAAGAAGGCCGTGGAGACAAAAGCCCACGGTCGTCAATCCTAGGAGTCCGAGGCATTGCAAAAAAAATCGCCGGTCGCGGATGACGTCCCGCTCCTTGAGCGCCAGAACTTCCTGTTGAAGATGAGGGGCCACCGTCATGGATCGACCGGCCAAAAGCCAGAGCACCGCCAGAAAAGCCGCCATGATGACGAGGACCACCGGCCCCAACATCACGAGGAAATCCAAGTATCCCAGATCCGCCTTGCTGGCAATCATGATGTTGGGCGGATCGCCGACGAGCGTCGCCGTCCCGCCGATGTTTGACGCGATGGCTTCCGCAATTAAAAAGGGAATCGGGGGAAGCTGAAGGCGCTTCGTGATCTCCAACGTGACGGGAGCCATCAGCAGCACCGTGGTCACATTGTCGAGCATCGCGGACAGCACCGCGGTAATAACAGCCAGCAGAGCGATCATTCGAAATGGGCGGGCCTTCGCGCGCTTTGCCGCCCAGATCGCCAGCACTTCGAACAACCCGGTCTTGCGCGTAATGTTGATAATGACCATCATCCCGATCAACAGAAAGACCACGTTGTAATCCACTCCGTATTCATGAGAATAAAACGCCTCCTCCTGCGACACGACACCGAGGCTGATCATGAGCGCCGCTCCGGCCAACGACACAATCGTCTTATGGATACGTTCGGTGACGATCGCCAGATAGGCCACACCGAAGATAGCCAAGGCCAGCATCATATGGTTCATAGATTCCCCATGGAGAAGACAACCAACGGATCCAACGGCCTTTTTCAACTCTCGATCATGACCGGCGCCGCTTGAGGACCCGTTACCGCCATTCGATCGTAGGCCCTCTTGAGAAGGATCGGCGTGACCAACGTCGTGACCGTTCCCATCAGGAC
>JBOHOS010000430.1:0-1682 GCA_050731295.1 Nitrospiraceae bacterium
CGGATATAGCCCATCAAGGCCATCATCCAGGTAACTCCGTCGCCAGCATGATCAGCGCGTATTGGGACCGGGCCGACATTTTTCCCCACTCCACCGGACCGGCCAGCTTGGCGCCTCGCAGCATGGCAAGGTTCAGCGGTGTCATGAGCAGGAGACACGACAGCGTCGTCGCCACCTGGGGGACCGAAAGGCCGACCCGCACGTTGGCGGGGATGTAATAGCCATACACGGCCAACCAGACAATGTTCACTGCCGCCACGGCAAAGAAACACCCCATGAAGATGTTACCGAACTTCGCCCAGGAGACCGTGGGGATCTCGTTGCCGCGCTGATACCAAATGAAGCTCAGCACCATGCACACGATCAGGATATTGATCCCCCGTTCTTGGCCGACATGACGCCGTAGTTGCCGAGCACCGGGTGCTGTTGCCCGCCCATAGCTTTGAGTTCGGCCGGCGTCATCACCATCGTATGGGGAGTAATAAAGATCAGAAAACTGGCCGCCATAATAAACACCAGATATTTGATGTAGCGCTGAAATTTTTCCGCCCCGCGCATTCGGTCGAGGCATTGCCACAGATAGTACGTGGAGGTCAGAAACAGGGCGCCGATCATGGTAGCCTGAATGATGAACAACCACGCCAAAAGGCCGCCCATCAACGTAATGCCCATTGCTGACGGTAGGCATACACTTCGCGCATCAACCAGTAGCCGGCGAACGGCAAGGGAATCAGGAACAGAACGGCAAGAAACATGGCGACGTACCCCATCCAGTCGTAATGAGCCCGCTCCTCGTCATTCTTTGCCGAGAGAAAGCGGTACGCCGCATAAGCGGCGACCACGCTTCCGCCGAACGCCATGTTCCCCAAGATGCGATGCAGGTTCAGCGGATTCCACAGCGCGGTATGGATGGCATGCCAAATGTTGCCGAGATACCGGCCCTGCTCGTCTACGCCGGCGGGAGACATCATGAATGCGATCCAGAATTGGCCAGGAACATGGGACCGTTCCGATGACGTTGAGCACCACCAGCATGCTCACATGGATCCACTTAAGAAACCCCTCCGTCATTTTGTCCCAGCCGTAGTCGTAGATGTAGAGCGTTCCGCTTTCGGCGACGAACAGCAGGGCATAGAGATGCATGACCGGCCTGAAGATGCTGGAGAGGTACCCGAAAAACGTAACCCCGGCCCGTTCCCACGGGGTGACTTTTGCGAGCTGCTCGGTAATGGCGCGAAAGAGACTCTGAGAGTCGCGCTGAGAATTGAGAATAACGGCCACCCCCAGTAATGCCTTATAGCTGGCCTCTAATCGCTCGAACATCGACTCTCCGCTCCGCTTGTTGAGCGTGGCAATGAACAATGTTTGGCCCCTCTCTCACAGATCGTTTTCACCAGGCCCGTCCGCTTCGGTTAAGAAACGCGTTCCTAGCGCAACGTACGGCTGTCGACGAATGCTTTAAAGCAAGGTCTATTCTGCGCTTTGGCTGCAGTCATAAGTGTTCAGGGCTCTCGCCGGTCCTCGTATCGTCCGAATCCGCACAGTGCAGGGTGAGCCCTTTCGCACGATCCCATCTAAAAGTCCGCAACTGAACGAGCAGCTCTCGGACCTGCTGCCATGCGTCTGATTTCCTATCTTCTCGATTTTTTTTGCTTTTTTTAAAAGAAGGACTGAGGGTTCAC
>JBOHOS010000431.1:0-1397 GCA_050731295.1 Nitrospiraceae bacterium
GAGATCCGCACACCGATGAATGCCGTCATCGGCATGACGGATCTGTTGTTGGATACGGAGCTGACCCATGAGCAACGGGAATATGCGGAGACGGTAAGCCGTTCCGGTCAAGCCTTGATGGTGATCATCAACGACATCCTAGACTTTTCCAAAATTGAAGCCGGAAAGCTGGAACTGGAGGTGATCGATTTTGATCTGCGGGAATCAGTCGAGGATACGCTTTCCCTTCTGGCGGAATCGGCGCATGGGAAGGGGTTGGAACTCATCGCGTGTGTCCATCATGATGTGCCCACGGCTGTTCAGGGTGACCCTGATCGACTTCGGCAAATTCTGACGAATCTGACCGGTAACGCCATCAAGTTTACTGAGAAAGGGAACATCATGGTGGAGATCCGCTTGATAGACGAGACCACCGACGAAATGATGGTCCGCATCGAAGTCGCCGATACCGGCATTGGTATCGCACCCGAAGCTCGCCACCGTTTGTTCCAATCCTTTTCGCAGGGGGACTGCTCCACCACACGCAAGTACGGAGGGACGGGCCTCGGGCTGGCCATCTGTAAGCAACTGACCGAGTTGATGCACGGTGAGATCGGCGTGGAGAGTCGGCCTGGACAAGGAAGCAGCTTTTGGTTCACAGTCCGTCTGAAACGAGGAAGCGGAGCACCACGCCCCGCTCTACCACCCGATTTACTGCAGCGGCGAAGAGTCTTGATTGTCGATGATTGTGCCTGGCAACGCACGGCGCTGCATGAGACCGTATCACGGTGCGGCGGCGAGGACCTTGGTGTCGAGACAGGCCAGCATGCTCTCGATCAGCTCCAGGCTGCGGCCGCTTCCGGCGCGCCCTATGATCTTGTCATTGTCGACTGGAATCTGCCCGGCATGGACGGAATGGAGTTGGCTTGTCGGATGCACGAAGATTCGATTTTTGCGGGAACTCCGCTCATTTTCTTGGTGAATTTCGCTGAACAGGGCATCGCAGAAAAACTTACCCGCTTTATTCATGCCAAACACATCACGAAACCCATCCGTCACCGGCAACTGTGTGATTGCCTAGCCACCCTGCTTGCACCTAGGCGAATCAGTCCACAGACTTCCTCTTCTTCACAATAGCTGAGCTTGACAGAGCTGCCTGAGGCCGCACTTGATAGCGAGCCACACACAGCCAGTAACTCTCTGCAGTCATGTGCACGTGAGGGAAACGGATGTGGAACAGCATGGCGAGTGTCGATGAATAGAACTTAGGCAACGATAGATTGAGCAGGTTGGGAAAACAGTGGGTACCGGGTCGGCTGCTCCTCACGCAAGATCACCTGCTTGGCGAGACGGCTGCGTTGGTTGACCACCAAAGGGCCTCGCAAATTCGCGGTGATGCGAGACGGATCGTCTGAAGG
>JBOHOS010000432.1:0-3452 GCA_050731295.1 Nitrospiraceae bacterium
ATTCTGACATCGATGGTCAAGGCCAACGGACTCATCGATGTGCCCGAGCGCGTGGAACGGCTGAACCCCGGAGATACGGTGGACGTGCAGGTCCTGAGTCAGGAATTTTGAATGCGTGAAGGACAGGAATCGAGCCATTCGCCTTCAGCGCTCAACCGTGAGCCTCATGCCGGTAATTGTTGCTGATCTCTCACCACCGAACAAAACGATCATGCCGACTCCCATTCTGAGCATCGTAGGGCGATCCAACAGCGGAAAGACAACCCTGGTTGAACGGTTGATCCCGGAGCTTGTTGTGGCCGGCTATCGTATCGCCACGATCAAGCATGCGGGCCATGGGTTCGATCTTGACACAGAGGGAAAGGACAGTTGGCGGCACAAGCGAGCCGGCGCCGGGACCGTCATTGTAGTCTCGAAAGGAAGTCTGGCCATGTTTGCGGATGTGTCGGATGAGATCAAGGTCGAGGAGTTGCGTGATCGGTTCGTGGAAGCCGAGTATGACCTCATCCTTGCGGAAGGCTGGAAAGGTGAAGGCTATCCGAAGATCGTGGTCGTCCGCGACCAGGCGGGGGAGGTGGCGATCTCCCCGGAAGGTCTGCTGGCGGTCGTCTCCAACAAACCGATCGAGCTGTCGGTGCCCGTGTTCGACCCCGACGATATCAAGGGCTTGAGCGAGTTCATCATCCGCCGTTTTCCGAAAGCATGATTCGGAAGTCCCCGGCCATCGTCATCGCAGCGATTGTCGTCGGCGCGCTGGCTCTCGGAGGGGCCGCAGTCCCCCTCACCAACCACCCCAAGTTCTGCGCGAGCTGCCACAACATCCGCCCCTCTTATGACAGTTGGGTCGAGTCCACGCATAAGGAAATCACGTGCGTGGACTGCCATGTCCGTCCCGGCGTCGCGGGATTTTTACACGACAAGGTCAAGGCCGGTCTCAAGGACGTGGCGATCTATCTGTTCGGCACGCCGACTGATGCTCATAATCTCGAAGCGAAGGTCGCCTCCGATGTCTGTCTCAGTTGCCATCACGCCATCTTGAGAGTATCGGAAATTGCCGTGCGCGACTTGCCGCCCCCGGTCAAAGAGGTGGGATTGATCATGAGCCACCGAAAACACATGGAGGCTTTTGTGAAGCGCGGGCAAGGAGAAGGCTGCACGACCTGCCACTCACAGGTCGTGCATGGAAAGCCGATCAAAGGGTACCCCATTGTGATCCCGCGCGGACACGTCTCGGAGGACACAAAACCGCACTATCCGGATTATCCCGAGGGCTCGAAACTCCGGCAAGCCGCCATGACCGATTGTTTCCGGTGTCATGACGGAAAAAGCTCGTATGAGGGGAAAGTTCTCAGCAATCGCTGCGAAACCTGCCACCTTCCTGATAAAATAGGGAACTTCTTGTTCAACTGATTGGTGAAGCAATCAGCGATCGGCTATCAGCTTTCAGCCAAGCTGAGGAGCTGGCGGCTGATTGTTGAAGGCTTCCATGCCCTCTTCCATTGTCCAAGTCCGAGGACTGAGCAAGCGATTCGGAGATTTCACCGCTGTCGACGGCATTTCCTTCGACATCCGTGAAGGAGAGATCCTGGGCCTGCTCGGCCCGAACGGCGCCGGCAAGACCACCACGATCCAAATGCTGCTGGGATTGGTCACGCCGACGACAGGATCCATCCACATGTTCGGTCTCGATCTGGCGACGCATCGCGAGACGGTGCTCAGCCAGGTGAATTTTTCATCCACGTACATTTCTATGCCGTACGCGCTGACGGTGCAGGAGAACCTCCAGATCATCGCGAAGCTGTACGGCATGACCGACATTTCCCGCCGCATCGACGATGTGGTGAAGAAGCTGGAGATGGAAGAGTTTCGAACCAAGATCACCCGGAAGCTATCGTCCGGTCAGATGACGCGATTGGCCCTCGCCAAAGCGATTCTGACCGAGCCGAAAGTATTGTTTCTTGATGAACCGACCGCGAGCCTCGATCCGGACATCGCGCACAAGATCCGCGGACTGCTGAAAGAAATCCGGCGGTCAAACGGGCTCAGCGTTCTCTACACGTCCCATAACATGAAGGAGATGGAGGAAATGTCCGACCGGATCATTTTTCTGCAACGCGGCAAGATCGTCGCAGAAGGCACCGCGCAGAAAATCGTCGAGCGGTTCGGGCAGCAGGACCTGGAAGAAGTGTTTTTGAAGCTGGCGAGGGAACAATGATGAAACGGGCTAGAGGCAATAGGCAAGAGGCAATGGGTAAGAATGGTTCAAACCGCTTGCCGCTTGCCGCTTGCCCCTTGCCGAGAAATCCATGAAACTCCATCGCATCGCCGCCCTCGTCACCCGCCATCTCTACCTGTACCGGCGCAGCCTGCCCCGGCTCATGGAAATCTTCTACTGGCCGTTCCTCGACCTCGTGGTCTGGGGATTCATTACGGTCTACCTGATGAAGTTTCAGGGCCAGTTGCCCGGCGTCGTGACGTTCTTTCTCGGCGCCCTGATCCTCTGGGACGTGCTCTTCCGCGCGCAGCAAGGCATCACGATTTCGTTTCTGGAGGAAATCTGGGCGAGAAATCTCATGAACCTGTTCGCGAGCCCGTTGAAACCGAGCGAGTTCCTGGCGGCGACCATGGTCATCAGCGTCTTCAAGGTCATGGCCGTGGCCGTCGTCATGGTGCTGGCCGCCCTGTTCTTCTATGACTACAACATTTTCCTCATCGGGCTTTCGCTGATTCCGTTTGTCTTGAATCTGCTCATCGCCGGCTGGACGATCGGCGTGCTGACGACCTCGCTCATCATGCGATTCGGCCAGGAAGCCGAGGTGCTGGCCTGGGGCATGGTGTTTCTGTTTCAACCGATCTCCTGCGTCTTCTATCCCATCGACGTCCTCCCCAAATGGCTTCAGGTGGTTGCGTGGGCCAATCCCGCCGCTCACGTGTTCGAAGGCATGCGCGCAGTCATCAACGGCGGCGCCTTGCCGATCATTCACCTGACGTGGGCCATGGGACTCAATGTCCTTTATCTTGCCCTCATGGTGGCCTGGTTCCACCATACGTTCAATGTGTGCAAGGAAAGAGGGTCGTTGGTGCGGATTGGGGAGTAAAGGTGGCCTCGGCTGGCGAAGGGCGTCAGCTACGGGTTCGCCATCATGCGTTTACACCTCCAATCCCATTGATGCCATAAAGTTGGCTACGTCGCTTCTTCGGACTATAGGAACAGCGACGTAGCACTCTCATTGCCATTGACCTGTATACTCGCTATGGCGAATCCCTCCGTGACCATCCCTTCCATCCGAGGCGCTATTTAGTGAGGAGAAGTAAGGAAAGGATAAGAATCCAAGGATAAGAATCCAATCGCTGTCTCGGATACATTGATCCTGAGCTGCCTATCGCGCCTTTGTTGGAAGTCTCCTGAAGATGGCCACAAAACTTGTCTGCCATCGAGCAACGCCGTCTTC
>JBOHOS010000433.1:0-21851 GCA_050731295.1 Nitrospiraceae bacterium
GGTTTGTAGTCGTTTAGTACTAGGGTGTCAAGGGTGGTTAGTCGTGCTGCGAGAGGATTGAATTTATGCAATACGTTCATCTCGGCCTATCGGTGGTGAGAGTCAGCCGGCAGTGTCTCGGCTGCATGAACTTCGGGCCGGAGACGTCGGAAACGGACAGCTTCAAGATTATGGATCGGGCGCTGGAGCTGGGCATTAATTTTTTCGACACCGCGAACGTGTATGGCTGGAAGGTGGGCGAAGGCATGACCGAACAGATCATGGGCCGGTGGTTCGTCCAGGGCGGCGGGCGGCGGGAAAAGGTCGTGCTGGCGACCAAAGTCTACGGGCGGATGGGTGATTGGCCGAACCAGGCGCGCCTGTCGGCGCTGCACATCCGGCGCGCGTGCGAAGAGAGCTTGCGGCGATTGCAGACGGAGTACCTCGATCTCTATCAAATGCATCATATTGATCGCGAGTCGCCGTGGGAGGAAGTGTGGCAGGCGATGGAACAACTCTGTCGCGAAGGCAAGGTGATCTATGTCGGCAGCAGCAATTTCGCCGGCTGGCACATCGCTCAGGCGCAGGAGATCGCTAAAAGCCGTCACTTCATGGGGCTGGTCTCGGAACAAAGCCTGTATAATCTGCATGAGCGCATGATCGAGCTGGAGGTCATTCCGGCATGTGAAGCGTACGGCGTGGGAATCATCCCCTGGAGCCCCCTGGCTCGCGGCCTGCTGGCCGGCGCATTACAGCCGGCCACCGTTGGGCGGAGAGCGGCTGAAGATGTCCGAAAGGACGTCGAGACGCACCGCGCTAAATTGGAATCGTATGAGGTGCTTTGCCGCGACCTGAACGAGCAACCGGCCGATGTGGCGATGGCCTGGCTCCTCCATCAGAGGGCGGTGACCGCACCGATTATTGGTCCTCGGACGATGGAGCAGTTGAATGGAACGATGCGGTCGATTGAGATGACGCTTTCTGCGGAAACTCTGACGCGATTAGATCAGATCTTTCCGGGGCCCGGCGGAGTGGCCCCGGAGGCCTACGCGTGGTGAATTGAATCCCAACACCTTGGCTCACTCCTTCTGACACCTTCGGCCAAACGTTCTCCTAACAACGTCCGCTCCGCTTGTTTGGAAAATCATTTTCCAGGAGGATGTTGGCGCTCATTGGTTATGGAACCCGCCGCATCCTTCATTTTACCTGGACGATGAGATGCCCTCGCCGGTTTTGCTCGTGGCACATCTCGTCTTGCCCGGTACAAAATAGCCGTTCTTTCCCGTATGATACGGCCGCCAATCGATCCGAATTCACTCCAAGGTCGGTCAGATACTTTTTCACCGCCTTCGCTCTCTTTTCGCCGAGCACCAGATTGTATGCCGACGTGCCGCGCTCGTCGCAGTGCCCTTCGATCGTAGCCGTTTTGGCCGTATTCGCCTTCAGCCACTCGGCATCACGGCTTAGAGTCTGCTTGCCCTCTTCGGTGATGCTCCAACTATCGAACGTAAAAAATACATCCTTGAGATTGTGGGTGGAGGCGTTGAGTAGTGGGGCTATTCCTTCGGCTTGGCGACGGGCCACATCAGCCGGCTCCGCTTTCGCGATCACAATGTCCTCAATCATATCGCCTTCCTGCCCGGTGGTCGGAGAACCATTTTGTGCGACACCTGCCGCCGCGCCCGACAGGGAGGGAAAGCCGGATGCTGAAAGCGGGGGTGCCTCCAATATCGAGGCCGTCTCCTGAGTCGATGCCGCCGCTTCAGAATAAACAGCATTTCTCGGCCCGAGCTGTTGGACAGTGCCGGCAGAGGCACGTAAAGCCTTTCCCGAATCTGTTTCCGTGTCTTTGAGCATTGTGCGGCGCTGTTTGGAAGACGTGAGACCGGCGTTCGTCTGGTCGCTGCCTGAATTCGTTTCAATCGATTTCGCACAGCCCGATCCCAGCAGAAAGACCACGCTCACGACACTGACGTAGGCCTTTGACCGCGTACCCATATAAACCTCCTTATTTATGGCTCTAAATCTTCGGCAGAATGGCGAAGGACTGTTGAACCCCATTCCGCTTGCTTGTCTTCAACGAACACCTGATTGTTGTAGCGTCAAATACGGAATCGTCAAATTTTCGGACTTGGACGAGAGTCCAGGACAGGCTATTGTCACAAAAGAACAAAAATAGGCCCATGGCGGGTTAAGCGAGCGCTTTCATGTGCGCGAATCCGTACAAAATTGTCTCTGTGACGACTTTTTTTAACGCGTATGGTGCGTCGGCAGAGGGTGGGTGATTCAGACACAAAGCGGGAAGGCACGTCGCGCCTTCTGGGCAGCGGCCATCATGACCTCAAGAGAGGCAGTTGATGTCGCGTCTTTTTTGTGTAAGAGTTCTGTTCTGATTGTGAATCCGACAAGCTCTGCCACGCAGAAAACATTTTTGGTTTTCCGCGTTAATAATCCTGATCGCCAAAGACCACGCATATAGAAGGCGGCTCATACGAGACCAACCATTGCTGGTCCACTGCCATCGTGACCGTGTTTGTTTTCAATACCGAAGGGAGACGTCCATGGGAAGGATCATCTCGCTGTTCAGCATTGGCGGCATGCGGCGGCAATGGGTCATTCTCAGTCTGGTGTGCCTTGGCGTGTTTTGCCTTCCCCGAACAGGCTACGCGGGGGGAGAGCGGGTCGAGTTGACCGGCGAATATCAGTATACTTACGGCGATCAACAGACTCCCGAGCAGGCACGACAGATCGTCTATGCCATGGCGGTTCGGAAAGCGATTGAAGCCTATCCCGCTTTCATGGAAGACACTTCGCCGGTAAAGGACCCGGACGTCATCAAATCGCTGGTCCAGACCTTGGCCTCCGGCCACCTGCAGGATTTGGAGATCGTTGAGCAGACGGAACAGGGGCGGCGGCTCTCGTGCAAGGTGCGCGCTTCCGTTGACCCCGTCGAGTTCAAGACGGTTCTGAATCGGGAAATGAACCGGCTCCTCGACAAGCAGCCGGACGTGGTAACAGAGAACCGCTACATTAAGATTCTCAACGTGACGGATTATTCGGTCGAAGATACCAGGAGGAAGAGGACCGTTCGGGAAATCAAGGTTGTCTATCAGCAGGTCAGCAGTGACCCGACGCAGATCCTCATCGACTTTTACGATACGAAAGGCAAGCCGCTCATGGGGAAACGCAGCACAACCCAGGAATTCCTGCTTCCTGGTGAAATTCGACAGGTCGTGTTCACGATGCCGGATGATGCGAAGTCGTATCGCGTGTGGCTCAAGAAGTAACCGGTCGATAGGTCAGGGAACGGTCCCGGCTTCATCCGACCGCTCGATCATCCGATGCCATCCCCACGCCCCGATGGCGGCGCCGACCACATCGGTGAGCAGGTCCCATCCATCGGCATCGCGAAAGGGTACGAAGGCTTGATGGATCTCGTCGGTCAGGCCATAGGCGGTGGCCGCAAGGATGGCGAGGAGAACGGCAGAGCGAGCCGCCCATGCGCCGGCGGCATACCGGAACGCGCGATAGCACAAGATCGCCAGGATGGCATACTCCACCCCGTGCAGAGCCTTGTCACTGATCCGCTTGAACAGCGCCGGGGCAAAGTCTTCAGGATGCGAAATGGACGACAGAGAGAAAATCAGGACGGCATAAGCCAGGAGCGGCGCCCAATATCGGCTGAACCGCGTGGCGCCCGGCGCTCGTTCGATCTGAAGCTGATTGTCCAACATTCCGTACCATCTCCGCCGCAGCGCCGGGAGCTTCCGACGCCGCCCGGTGCAACCACGCGTCGAGGCACCGAGCGACAGACGCCGAAGAGCTTATATCATAGTCGAGGCGAGGCCGTCAGAAGACGATGTTGAGATGTTGAAAGGAGGACCATGGCGTCCACATCCAGGTCGTCTTCACCCACGATAAGCGGAGCGCCCGAGCGCTCCATTGGGTAGCGCGTTGAAAGCCGCGCTCCCCTGTGACATACTGCGCCCGCCTGCGGGCTTCCACGTATGAAAACTGCCGACATCTGCTTTCTCTGGCACATGCATCAGCCGTACTACACCGACCCGGTGGCAGGGACGGCCAGCATGCCCTGGGTGCGTTTTCATGCGATCAAAGCGTACTTCGACATGGCGTTTTTGATTGAACGCTTTCCCGCTGTTCGGGCCACCTTCAATTTCACGCCCTCGCTCCTGATTCAACTGAAAGAATTATCCTCCCAATCAATCGTCGATCTTTTTTATGAACACACGCGGAAACCGGCCGCCGACCTGACGTCCACGGAGCGCGCGTTCATCGTCCGGCATTTCTTCGCCGTGAACTGGGCCACCATGGTTCGTCCCTATCCGCGCTACCACGAGTTATTGGTGAAACGCGGCACCGAGGTCCTGGGGCAGGATCTGGATCGCCTGGCCAGGCAATTCACGACTCAGGACCTGCTCGACCTGCAAATCTGGCACAACCTCGCCTGGTTCGGGTACGGTGCGGTCGCGCGTTATCCTCGATTGAACGCGTTGCGTGAGAAGGATCGCGCATTCACGGAGGAGGACAAGCTCGAAGTGCTGGCGATTCAGCGCCACATCATCAATGAGATTATTCCCTTCTACCGCCGCCTGGCGACGACCGGCCAGATCGAGTTGACCACGACGCCGTTTTATCACCCGATCCTGCCGTTGGTGATCGATACAGATTTCGGCAGGAGGCCGCGCCCCGAGACGCCCCTGCCCTCGCGCCTGCACGCGCCGGACGACGCCGAACAGCACCTGCGATCAGCCGTGGCGCTCCACACCGAATTGTTCGGCAATCCCCCCAACGGGTTATGGCCGTCGGAAGGCTCCGTCTGTCCGGAAATGGTCCCCATGTTGAGACGGGCGGGGCTCACCTGGATGGCTACCGATGAGGGCGTGCTGGCGCGTTCTTTGGAAAGCTGGAACCGCCAGACGGCGCTCTATCGGCCCTACTCGGTCGGCCAGGCCGGCGAGGACGTGCACATCGTCTTCCGCGATCGTGAGATTTCGGATGCGTTCGGGTTCGTCTATTCCAAATCGACTCCGGAGTCGGCCGTGGACGACGTGCTGCGCCGCATCAGCGGCATCGTGCATCACACGCCCGGCGATCATCTCCTGATCCCGATCATTTTGGATGGAGAGAATCCGTGGGAACACTATTATGACGGCGGAGAACGGTTCCTGACCGGTCTCTACAGCCATTTCACGAGGGGCACGTTGAATAGCGACCATCTCACGGTCTCCAGCGAGACGATCAGCCGGTCCCTGGCCGCACATCCTCCGTCCAGCCGACTGGGCCATTTGCACACCGGCTCGTGGATCAACACGGATTTTCATATCTGGATCGGACACCATGAGGATAACCGGGCGTGGGACATGCTTCGGGAAACCCGAGCCAGGTTGGTCGATCTGGCTCCGAGTCTTCCCCCTGATCGCGCGCACGGCGCATGGCAAGAGCTGTACGCGGCGGAGGGCAGCGACTGGTTTTGGTGGTACGGCGATGATTTTCAAACGGACTTCAAGTCGGAATTCGACCGGCTCTTCAGGACACACCTTCGCAACGTCTTCATCCGCGCGGGCGCGCCGATCCCCGAGTTTCTGAATGTGCCGGTCATCGGCGTGTCGGGCGGCGAGGCGCAACAGGCCAGCTTGCCCGTTCGTTTGCTCGCTCCGACGATCGACGGCCTGGTGACGTCGTTTTTTGAATGGCGCGGCGCGGGACACATCGATCCGTCGCCTCCACTGGGCGCCATGTGGAAATCCAGCCAGCTCTTCACGTTCATTGGATTCGGGTACAGCTTGGAAACCTTCTTTCTTCGTCTCGACTTGACCGAAGAGGCGTCCACCGACGCTGCCGAGCAAGAGGTGGAGATCCATCTCATCACGCCTCAGTCCCGCTACAAGATGGTCTTTGCCGTCGCGGCGGGACGCCCTCCTGGATTCACCCTCTTCTCGGCTCCCCATGAAGGCGCCTATGCGGAAGTCGGCCGTTATCGGACGATGGCGCGCCGCAAAGTGATCGAACTGGCCATCCCCTTTAAGGATCTCAACCTGCAAGCCGGCCAGACCTTTCGAATGAACCTCTCGGTTTCGGAGCATGGCCATGAAGTCGAGCGATATCCGCGCCATCAGCTGCTGGCGCTCACCGTACCGGATCGAAACTTCGACGCGACCATGTGGAGGGTCTAGGGAAGGTATAATTTGATAATCTGTTGATCTGGTGATTTAGAATCGTCCGATTCATGATTCAGCAAATCAACCAATCACCAAATCGTACTTTGAGGAAAGATGCCTGAACTACGTCGTGATCCGATTGTCGGCCGATGGGTGATCATCTCCACCGAGCGAGCCGGTCGGCCGCGCGATTTCCTGGAGACGCAGGCGGAGCGCCATCCATCGGCGGAGGTCTGCCCGTTCTGCCCTGGACACGAACGGCTGACGCCCAATGAGGTGTTGGCCTATCGCCCGCACCCTGCTGATGCCAACTCGTCGGGGTGGACGGTCCGCGTCGTGCCGAACAAGTTTCCCGCGCTCCAAGTCGAGGGCAACCTGGATCGTGAAGGTGTCGGCTTCTATGATCGCATGAACGGCATCGGAGCGCATGAAGTCATCATCGAGACAAGCGACCATACGCTGTCCCTGGCCGACCTGCCGCCGGCTCGCATCGAGGACGTCCTGTGGGCCTATCGCGATCGCATGGTCGATCTCAAAGGAGACCGCCGGTTTCGGTACATCTTGGTCTTTAAAAACCACGGGCCGGCGGCTGGCGCGACGCTCGAGCATGCCCACTCTCAACTCATCGCCTTGCCGATAGTGCCGACGAGCGTCGCGGCCGAAATCGATGGGTGCCGGGCGCACTTTCAACAGAAGGAGCGCTGTATCTATTGCGACATCATCCGGCATGAGCTGAGCGAAGGCACGCGTATCGTCGTCGATAATCCGGAATTTCTCTGCGTCACGCCCTTCGCGCCCCGCTTCCCGTTTGAGATGTGGATCCTGCCCAAGCGCCACGCCGCCTATTTTCAAGAAAGCCAACGGACGCAGTTCGAGTGGTTCGCCCGCATCGTGTCCGAGGCTTTGCGACGAATGGATCGGGTCCTGTCACGGCCCTCGTTTAACTTCATTCTGCACACCTCCCCGCTCCATGAGCAGACCGGTGATTTTTATCATTGGCATCTGGAAATTATGCCAAAAATGACGCAGGTCGCCGGATTCGAATGGGGAACGGGATTTTATACCAATCCGGTGATGCCGGAAGAGTCCGCTAAATGTCTACGTAACGCAGAGATTTAGCGGACTCCCAGACGCGGGGTCCGAGGCACGGGGCACTCCGAACAATCTACGCCCCTTGCCTCGCGCCGGACGATCGGCTTATCATCGCCTTATGAAAGTGCAGCTCAGCCATCCGGCGCGCGAGGTCGACGTCAAGGGCCCCAAGCGGGTCAAGGAATTGCTGCGAGACCTGAATCTTGTTCAGGAAGCGCATCTCGTCATCCGCGGCGATGACCTCATGACTGAAGATGAGATGCTCAAAGACGATGATGTGATTGAAGTGCGTCCTGTCATTTCGGGCGGCGCGTCTCCTTCTTCCCAAGGAAAAATGGAATGAGGCTGTTCAAAATGACCTCAAGCAAGGCAGCAGGGAGCGCGAGCCCCGAGGCGTACAGGATGCGTACGTTGAGGGGTGCGCGACGCGACGAATAAGTCGCGTCAAGTTTGCGCACGCCCGCGAGCCGGTGAGCGGGCTGGGGCCTTAAGCGCGACTGAGAACGCCGCTTGAGGCCTTTTTCAGCAGCCGTTACACCTTCTATGAATTGCACGAAGTGTAAAACCAAAGCCGCGATCGGGCTGCCTCGCCATAACGCCGCCTTTTGCAAAAGCTGCTTCAACGGCTTCGTGCATGACCAGGTGTCGCGCGCCATTGCGTCGCAACGGATGGTCAGCCGGCAAGACCGTGTCTTGGTCGCGGTTTCCGGCGGCAAGGACAGCCTGGCGCTCTGGGATATTCTGCTTAAGCTGGGGTATCGGGCCGATGCGCTGTATGTGGATCTCGGCATTCCGGGCTATTCGGAACAATCACATGAGAAGGTCCGGCGGTTTGCCGACACGGTTGCCCACCGTCACGACGCTACGCTGCGGGTTCACACGGTGAAGGAGGAAGAAGGCGCAGGCATCAAAGAACTGGCCAACCTCATCCATCGGCCGACGTGTTCCGCCTGCGGCACGATTAAACGGTATCAATTCAACCGGGCGGCGGTCGAGCACGAGTACGATGTCATGGCCACCGGTCATAACCTGGATGATGAAGCCGCCCGGCTTTTGGGCAACGTGTTGCATTGGCAAACCGAGTATCTCGACAAGCAAGGCCCGACCCTTCCCGCGTCGGTCGAAGGCTTTGCGAAAAAGGTCAAGCCGCTCTACCGCCTGTCCGAGCGGGAGATCGCCGCCTATGCCGTCCTTAACCGAATCGACTATATCGTCGAGGAATGCCCCATGGCCAAGGGTTCGAAGATGCTGCTGTACAAGGAGGTGTTAAATAAACTGGAAACGGAATCGCCCGGCACCAAGCAGTCGTTTTACTGGGGTTTTCTCGAGCAGCAGGCGACCGGCCGCGCGCCCGGGCAGTCCATGACTGAGAAGGACCAGGCGTCCCTCCATCCCTGCGCCACATGCGGGCAGCCCACCACCGCGGAGGTCTGTTCGTACTGCAAAATGATGGCGCGCGCTCAAGCGAGCGCGCAGCCGTGACCGGAAGTACTCGTCCAGGCCGGCTTATCACCTGCCGGCCGGTGCCTGTTGAAAAATCCCATTCCAAGCCCGTAAGCTTGGCTCGAGAGTGAACGATGGCCACGACTGAACGCGATTATTATGAGATCCTCGGGGTCGCCCGGACAGCGTCGCAGGACGACATCAAGAAAGCCTTCCGCCGATTGGCGCGTCAATACCATCCCGATCTCAATGCCGGTCCTCGCAGAGCTGAGGCGGAGAAAAAATTCAAAGAATTGAATACGGCCCACGAAGTGCTCAGCGACCCTGAGACGCGCAAAAAATACGACCAGTACGGCCATCGCTGGCAAGACGCGGACGCCTATGAAAAGGCCCGCCAGCAAGCCGGCGCCGGAACGGGCGGAGGGCCGGGATATACGGCCGAGGAAGCGCAGGACTTCAGCAATGTCTTCGAATCGTTGTTCGGCCGACGGACGCGCGGGGGCGGAGGCGGCGGCTTCCAGGGATATGCGCAGGGATTCGCCGTGTCCGGTGAGGACCTGGAAACGACCGTTCGGCTGACCCTTCGAGAGGTGCTGAGCGGCGTCACGCGCCGCATTCAACTCTCGGAACCCGTGACGTGCAAGACCTGCGGCGGATCAGGCCGGCAGCGAGGACGGTTCTGTGCCACGTGCGCCGGGACGGGCACGCAAGTCGAGACCCGCACCATCGATGTCAAAATCCCCGCCGGCGTTCAGGACGGCACACGCGTCCGCGTTCCCGGCAAAGGCGGACCCGGACAGAACGGCGGCAAGCGGGGCGATGTCTACCTTCACGTTCAGGTTGAATCGGATCAGATCTTTCGGCGCGAGGGCAGCGATATCCATGTCAGCCTGCCCGTGTGGCCATGGGAAGCGGCGTTGGGCGCAGAAGTTCTGGCTCCGACCCTGACTGATCCGGTGCGTGTCAAAGTCCCGCCCAACAGCCGGGCCGACGGCAAACTTCGCCTAAAAGGCAAAGGAATGCCGACCGCTGCCGGCGGGCGCGGAGATCTCTTCTTCACCTTGCAGATCATCATGCCGGCAACCCTCTCCGAGGACGACCTCAAGCTCTATCATCAACTGGCGCGTACCCCGCATCCAGATCCTCGAGCCGAACTGCTCCGGCAAGCCAGCCGCGTATGAGTGAGGCGTCTCCGGTGAAAGACTGGGGGGCGCGATGAGGCTGGCCGAATATGCGCTGTTTGCGTTTGGCTCGTTGTTCGTCATTGTCGATCCGATTGCAGCGGTGCCGGCCTTTCTCGCCATGACCGCGCGCGAGTCCATCCAGCAACGACTGCGGACCGCGCGCGTCGCGTGCCTTGTGGCCGTCGGACTCCTGACCGGCTTCGCATTCCTCGGGCAGTCGCTGTTCGGCGTCCTCGGGATCACCATGCCGGCGTTTCAGGTCGCCGCCGGATTGGTCTTGCTCCTGGTGGCGTTCGACATGGTGCGAGCGCAACGGTCTGCCGTCCAGGAAACCGCCGAAGAAACGGCAGCCGGCGTGGTCAAAGATGACGTGGCGATCACCCCGCTCGCCATGCCGATGCTGGCCGGGCCGGGAGCCCTGTCGACCGTGATTCTCCTCAACGCTCAGGCTCAGAATTGGGCTCAGCGTGTCATTCTCGTGGGCTGTCTTATTGGCGTGGGATTGGCCAGCTACATGACCCTGGCGTTGGCCGGTCGCGGGGCGCACTGGCTGAGCCCGATCGCGGAGAAGATCATTGCCCGGTTGATGGGCCTGCTGCTGGCTGCCGTCGCGATTCAATTCATTTTCAACGCCGTGAAAGCGGACGGCGGACTTCTGGGCCGATGATGACCCGGTTCAACGGCACCGCCATGAGTCATCCGACGGCGTAAACCGCCGATCACGATCGCGCGGGGCGCGCCTACTCTCTGCGAATGATTATTGAGTTATACTGTAGCCACGGGTGAAGTGACAGATGGTGATCGCACTGATGAGCGGCGAATCATGTGGGGACAATTTCATGACACAAAGGAGGGCATGATGAGGAGAAGAGTGGGACAGCTTCTGATGACCGGCTTGGCGGCGATGAGCCTGATCGCCATCACCTTTGCCGCGGCTCCGCAGCTCGCCTGGGCCGAAAAAGAGAAAGAGTCCGGCGAATACGAACATGGCAAGGGCGAATACGGCCACGGCAAGGAATCGGATGGCCATGGCAAACGCGAGTACGGCCACGGCGGCAGGAGTGAATATGGCCATGGCAAAGAGTCATCCGGACATGGTCGAGGATACGGCGGTGGGCACGGCATGGGGATGCGCATGGGAGGCTGGCATGCCAGCACCGGTCACCTTCTGCGTCACATGCTGAAACATGACAAGGACATCGGGTTGAAAGAGGACCAGGTCACGAAATTGAAAGAGATGCACCTCAACCTGGATCGCACGCGCATCAAAGCCGAAGCCGATATCATGATCGCGGAGCGTGAGCTCCGCGCATTGGTCGAAGACGGGAAATCCGACCTGTCGGCAATCGAGAGCAAATTGAAGCAGAGCGAATCCATGGAAGCCGCGCTTCGCTTGGAAGCCATTAAGACAAGACGTGAGGCATTGGGGCTGCTGACCCCGGAACAGCGTGAGAAAATCAAAGAGGAGCATGGAAGCATGAAGCCGCAGCATAAAGTCCCGAGCATGGGCGGCGGACACGGCGATGAGAAAGGTGGATCCAAGACGCACGATGGCATGAAGGGCCGTTAAGGGAGTCGGTTCCACTCAAGGAGGAAGATAGGATGGATACTGCTCGAACGATCAGGTTCGTGACCGCCATGATGATGGCCGGGGCATTGGCGGGAGGCTGCGCGACAGGGGGCGATAAGTATCATGAGGAGGGGAAGGCCGTCGATCTGGTCAAAGGCGCGAGGATCACCATCGATCAGGCCATCAAGACCGCATCCGAGAACGTGCCGGGAACCGTGGTCGAGGCCGAATTGGAAAAGAAGCACGGCAAGACTGTCTGGGAAGTCGAGGTCGTCGGGAGTGATGGGAAGGTGACGGAAGTGCATATCGATGCCGGATCAGGTCACATCATCGATACCGAAGCCAAGAAGGAACACAAATAGAACAGCCATCCGTTTTGACGCGCGCGGAGCCTATCACGCTCCGCGCGCAGATCCCTCCGCTCGACACCACCCGTCCTTCTTTTCCGAAGCCCTGCTAGTTGCACCCTCATCGGGGAAGATGGTACACCAAGCCATATCTGACTCACTTTCCAAAGAGGAGCACGATGTCCATCGACCCCAAGCATACCAGTCATGATCTGACCGACGGTCCGGGCCGGGCGCCGGCCCGCGCCATGCTCAAAGCGGTCGGGTTTACCGACAACGACCTTTCTCGCCCGCTCGTCGGCGTCGCCAACACCTGGATTGAGGTCATGCCGTGCAACTATCACCTTCGCCGGTTGTCGGAAAAGGTGAAGGCCGGCATTCGAGCAGCGGGGGGAACGCCGATCGAATACAACACGATCGCAGTCTCGGACGGCATCTCGATGGGGACGGAAGGCATGAAAGCCTCGTTGATCAGCCGTGAAGTCATCGCCGATTCGATCGAGCTGGTGGCACGGGGGCATCTGTTCGATGGGGTGGTGGCATTATCGGGATGCGACAAGACCATCCCCGGGACCGTCATGGCGCTGGCTCGTTTGAACGTTCCTTCGCTCATGCTCTACGGAGGATCAATTATGCCCGGCCGGTTCCAGGGGCACGATGTGACGATTCAGGACGTCTTCGAGGCCGTGGGGAAACATGCGGCGGGAACGATGACCACTGCAGAACTGAAAGATCTTGAAGATCACGCCTGTCCAGGTCCCGGCGCGTGCGGAGGTCAGTTTACCGCCAACACGATGGCGATTGCGTTCGAATTCCTGGGCATCTCGCCGATGGGCAGGAACGGAGTTCCGGCGATGGATGAGCGGAAGGATGACGTGGCGTTCCAGTGCGGCCGGATGGTGATGGATCTGCTGCGCCACGATCTCCGCCCCCGCCAGATCATTACGCGCAAGTCTCTGGAGAATGCCATCGCAGCGGTGGCTACCACAGGGGGCTCGACCAACGCCGTGCTGCACCTGCTGGCTGTGGCACGGGAAGCCGGCGTGAACCTCACCATCGATGACTTCGATCAGATCAACCGGCGTGTCCCCCTGCTCGCCGATCTCAAGCCGGGCGGTCGCTACGTGGCCTCCGACTTGTTTGCGGCCGGCGGCACCACGCTCGTGGCGAAACGGTTAGTGGACGCGGGACTGCTGCACGCCGATCAGCCTACCGTCACAGGACGGACCATCGGTGAGGAAGCGCGCACCGCCACGGAGACGCCGGGGCAACAGGTCCTCCGCCCGCTTTCCAACCCCGTTAAGAAAACCGGCGGCATGGTCATCCTCAAGGGCAACGTGGCGCCGGAAGGGTGCGTCGTCAAAGTGGCCGGTCATGAGCGGATGTCGCATCGAGGTCCGGCCAAAGTGTTCGATCGGGAGGAGGACGCCTTCGCGGCAGTGAAAGGCGGTCAGATCAAGACCGGCGATGTCGTCGTCATCCGATACGAAGGTCCGCAAGGAGGGCCCGGGATGCGAGAAATGTTGGGCGTCACCGGGGCGATCGTGGGCGCGGGTCTGGGGGAATCCGTCGCGCTCCTGACCGACGGCCGCTTCTCCGGCGCCACGCATGGACTCATGGCCGGCCACGTCTCGCCCGAAGCCGCCAAAGGCGGGCCGATTGCCGCGATCAAAACCGGCGACGTTATCGTGTTCGACATCGCCGGCCGCACGCTCGACGTTGAGCTCTCGCAAGACGAGATCAACGTGCGGCTCCGCCAGTGGAAGCCACCGGTTCCCCGCTACACGACAGGCGTCATGGCCAAATACGCGCGTCACGTGTCATCGGCATCGGAGGGCGCGGTGACGAGCTGAGTCGGCAAGCACATCGGTAACGACCGACTAGACCGTGGGGATCTCTCCGTTTTGGCCGACCATGCCCAAGAAACGAAAAGGGCTCTTCCTTCCGCAAGGAAGAGCCCTTCGCCGCACCTGTAGCGCGTGAATGACTGTGCCTCTTTGTATGACCCGCCTCTCAGCGGAAGGCCGGCGCCACTGCTCTCTGTGAAACGCCGCTCAGGCCTTTTCAAAGCTTACCGTTTCAGCTTGACGCCGCCTCATGAACGGATTCGCGTCGAGACGCGTGTGCCTAGAGGCACTCAGTTATTCTTGAGGCTGGCGTGGCCTTGAGTGGAGAGCAGAGACCCTACCTTTGCAGAGGAGAGGCTCTCTACGCTGCCGGCGGGCCTGAGGAGTCAGGTGGAGTTAGGTCTGTCATAAGACCTCCTCTTGGTGTTCGGAGATGCACGAGAAGCGTGTTTTATCGTCTTCCCTGCGCCTTCCCCGAAGAATTCCACATAAATTATCCTAGGCCTCCATTACCCATCTGTCAATACGCTTATTCCAGTCGTTCGGGCCGGAATCACCATCCGCGCGCGCAGCGGCCTGAATCGTCGGATGTTAGGTGGGGGCAAGCGCGTGAATGTCGTTAATGAGCTCCTGCAATTTTGCCTGCGCGTGAGCCCGTTGTTGGGGAGTGATGAGATGATCGACGGCAATGACCATCTCTTTAACCGCGCTCTTCATCTCGTCGAGCGCGCGTTGATACTGGGATGGATTACTCTTTTCGGGAAAGATCAGCCAGTCTTGCAGATGCTGTGAAATGACGTGTGGATCGCGTGTAGTTCTCAACAGGCGCACCACCTCGTGTTGCCGTGACATATGAAATTCCAGCCGGGCTCCCAGCATATCGGGCAAAGACCGGCTTAACTGTATGACGCGCTCTTTCTGTTCTCTCGTCAGAGGTCCGAGCCAATCCTTCAACCGATCCAGGGTCTCCGTCGCGCGTGCGGCTAATCTCGCATCGGCCTTTTGTTTCAGCACACGTTCTTTCTTTTCAGTATCTTCGCGAAATGCTTCCGCTAAGTTCTGAATCTGTTGCTCATTGACGGATGTCAAAAACGACGCGCTGTCCGACACAATTCGTGCAAGCAAGTCGGCTCGCAATTCGGTGTACGACGAAAAGATCCAGTCCACTTCCTGGCGATTCAACCCGTCCGAACTTTTCAATTTGATCTCACTGAGGAACTGTTCATAGGCGGGAAGCGCGTCGTGCCGATGTCGAGCCAGCAATTCTTTCAGCCGCGCGCGCACGAACACTTTCTGATCCTTGGTTAGGTCAAAATAGTGATCCACTTTCCAGAGCACGAGCCAATCCGCGTGCCGATAGGCAAACGTCGGCGCACACGCGATGACGATCCCTGCCAACAGCCATACGAGCGTCAGTTGAATGCGATTGGCATGGCGATGGACTCGTTTCATGCGAACCATCCCAGGAGACGTGAACAGAAATCGCTGGTCATCGAACCGTCTCTCAGGCAGAATCAGAATACTTTATACTTTTATTATAACCACTCGCCGTATGCGCTTCTGGGGGCTCAGATGAGGTGAGGAAGGATCATAAGACAGGAAGACAACAGAACCTTGGCAGCGCCGGGAAATCCCTACACCACTCCGGAATAATATCGCAGGATATTCGATACGGAGAGTACCCCAATGATCATGCCATTCTCGGTCACCGCGAGATGGCGGGTCGATTTGTCTTTCATCATCCGGACCGCCTCGATAATCGGTTGACTTCCCTCGATCATGATCGGCGGTGTTCGCATGCACGCCTTGACGCGAGTGATTGATGGATCATGCCCGCATGCCACCACTTCTCTCGCCAAATCCGTATCCGTGATGATCCCCACATACGCGTCACCATCCTTGACCATGAGCGAGCCGATCTTCCACTCCTGCATCATGTGGCTGGCTTGCTTCAAGGTGGCTTCCGCGGTGACACTCCTGATTTCCGGTGACATGTGATCAGCCACCTGAGGACCGATCACCAGATGCGGCCCCGTGCGCGGTTTCGTCGCCACTGACGCCCGACGCGCCTCGAGTCCCGCGATACAACTTTCCAGCACGCGTCTTCGAAGATGGAGGCTGCCGTGATTGACGTCCTGCGTCTCGCCTTCCTGAGCATCCTCCGGCAAATTGATCAGTCTTGACGCTTCGCCAAGCTGTGCATATTGGTAGGCATCCAGCAGTTCGGAACTCTCTCCGAAGACCTCGGTGATCAGCCGTTCGGTCTCCAGATCGAATTCGTCGGGGGCGAAGGCGCCGCTACCCTTTGTCAGGCATAGTGCCAAACGGGCATGGAGCTGTCGTAACCGTTCGATGTTTCGATCCAGGGACCATCCCCGTGTCCGTCGGGCTGTCGTCTCCGGTTGCATGGTCACCTCCGAGTTCGGAAGTTTGTCCTCCCCGAAAGGAGGAGGGCGTTAGAGAGGGTTTTCCGGCGCAATGATCAGCGACACTTCCGGCGTTTTGCTTTCTGAAAGTTGCAATCCATAAGAGCCTTGTTTCAAGGCGCACACAAGACTTTTTCGAATCTCACCGCAATGAAGCCTCGGCGTCGTCTTGAGACGCACCAGCGGGATCTCACGAATTGATGGTCGTAGCGATCTGAGACCGGCTGGACTTGGTTGACCACGCTGCCCTGTAGAGATGTCGTCAAGGGATATGAACAAATCCTTGATCAGATTGGTCGAAATTTAAGACTCTATTGCAGAGGAAGTCAAGGAGGTCACATTGGCGTGTCCCGGCATCCCGCCGGAAATCGCGTCGCTCTGCCAGTGCAGCGATGTTCTCAGACTGAAGCTACGGCCGGCTGTGCCTGTCAGCTATGGCCGGTGGCAGGGGCGACGTTCCGCGAACACGGGAGAAAGATCCGAAGCAGTCGCCGTAACTTCAAAGAGAGGGTGCGTCGAGGCAGGAATCAATCGCTCATGGCGTGGAAGGAGACCCTGTTCTTTCCACGTATTGGTGTAAAGTCGAGCGGAGCGTCATATGTACCGATGTCATAAATGGACCGCTGTTGCACGCCGGCGCCCCTGCCCCACACGGTGTCCTTGCCATTCCGCCACCAGCCGTTCGTATTCTCGTTCTTGCTGACGAACCATTTCGTAGATATCAAACTCCGGAGGAACCAACTGGGCATTTTGCCCCATCCGCTTTGCCACATCCGGCTGATGGAGGAGAAACGCAACTCGATCCGCGAGTCCGATGACATCCCCAGGATCGAGCAGATACCCGTTGATCCCGTCGCGAATGATTTCCGGTGCGCCATTCACGCATGTCCCCACCACGGGCACACCGCTGGCCAACGCTTCCACATACACACGAGGCAGACCTTCCCAACGAGAGGTGAGCACAAACACATCCAAGCATTTCAGGATCTCGGGAATGTCTCGCCGCCAGCCGAGCAGGTGAACCACCAATTCAAGCTTACGGAGGCGGATCTCCTGCTCGACGGCCGGCCGCAACTCTCCGTCTCCGATTAGAACAAACTGCGCCTCAGGCTGCTCCCGATGAACCATAGCCGCCATACGGATGAAGTCGAGCGGAGCCTTTTGCGGTTTGAATGGCGCGATCATCCCGATGAGCGGTCTTTCCGAGTCCAACCCCAGTTGCCGCTTCTTCACCGGCAGATCGACGGTGGTCCGCCGGATGCACCCTACATCCACCCCGCTTCTGATGACAGCACACTGCTCCGCCGGAAAAATGCCCAACGAGATGCCCTCCCTGCGATTGGCCTCCGAGACGGCAAAAAATCGGTTAGTAAATCTGGCCGCATACCGTTCCATCGTCATGAGCGCCCGCCGGACAAGAGGATGTTGGTCGGGTGTAAATCCAAACCCGTGAATGGAATGGATGATGATCGGAACGTGCGCGAATCGGGCGGCCAATCGTCCGAGAATACCGGCCTTCGAGCTGTGGGTATGAACAATCACCGGTTTGAGGCCAGCGAGGACCTTAGTGAGCGTGAGCAGTGCTCGAAGATCCACCCACGGCCGAATCGGTCGGCAAAGAGACGGAATCTGGTGGAATTCAACACCCGCTAACGCTCTGGCTTCTTCGTCAAGAAGACCCGGCTCGCCGGTGATGAGCGTCGAACGAAACCGACTGGGATCGAGATGCGAAACCGTGAAAAGTGTGTTCTGTTGGGCCCCTCCCAATTCCAATTTCGTGATGATATGGGCGACGGAGACACCGGAGGCCATATTTAGCTCGCCCGTGTGGTCTGGGAGCCCTGCAATCGCTCAGCCAGTTTCTTGCCCTGACTGATCGCATCTTCCATAGAGGTATGCTCCCACCGGCCGTATCGACCGATCGAGTAGATTCCCCGGCGCTCGAGTTCCGAAAACAGGCCGGGAAGCACGCGGGCGCGGTGTTGGTCGAACAACACGTAGGCATAGCGGATATCGCGTGCGTCCGCCACCACGATGTCATCGTCTCGGCGCATGATCCCGGCTCGTTCCATGCCCTCGCGGACCTGCCGGAGTAATGTCGCCGGAGGTATGACATCGTTGGGCTGATGAGAGACCTCGACGTAAACGGAGCTACACCCGGGACGGCCCAACGAGGGAGAAAAGTTCATCGGAAAGCCGGCTCGATAGAATGGATACTCGGCTTCGGGGAAATAGATCCAATGCTTATCCGAGATGCGCTCGCGAGCCACGCCTAGGTTGATGTTGTAGACCGACACACAACGTAGCGCCGCCGCCGCATCCTTCAATGCTTGGGGCAGATCAATACATCGACGAACGAACTCGGGAATCGGAATCGTAGAGACCAGGGTCTCGTACTCTTCCATCCTTCCATCTTGAAAGCAGGCGCGCCGCCTTGCGGTGTCAACTTCCACGAGTTCACATCCACATACGATATCCGGGACGGCTGAACTGAATGCCTTCGGTAAGGCCTCAATCCCGCCGCGATCCGGGTACAAGAAGGTCGGATTGTAGCCGAAGGCTTTATCTTTAATTCCCAGCGCGCCGTTAATAACGTCCTTCAGTTCGGGTTTCGGGACGAGCCACGACACCCAGTCGGAGGTGAGGTCGTCCAACGGCACCTGCCAGAGCTTCTCATTGAATGGCACCATAAAATGCTTGGCCATTCCTTCCCCGAGATTTTCCAGAATCCAGTCTTTGAAAGAACGATGTTCCGGTTGGGCCGGTGCAGGCTGCGGCCGGGTCAGCGTTGCAATGAATCCCAACAGGCATTCTCGAATCACCTCAGAGGGAAGACCAAAGGTGTTCACCTGAAAGGGATACTCAGTATATGTTCCGTACGAGTAGATGCTTGACCGACGGCTGTGCTGCACCAGTCTGCCGGCCAACAGGCTTTCAATTAAGGCCCTGATCTCGGCCTGGCGAAAATGCAGTAGATGGCCGGTAAAGTCGAAGGTAAAGCCGTCGAGATGATATGACCGGCACAGTCCGCCCGTTTCCTTTTCTTTTTCGAAAATCTTGTACGGGAGGCCGTTCAAATGGAACGCCGTGCTCAAACCGGCCAAGCCTGCGCCCACGATCAGGATCATAAATTGGCATCCCTCCGATCGGGCGGCGTCGCAGCCGAAAGAGGGGGAGGGGTCAAGGATGTGGCTGCGGGTGCCGTCACATCCATTCGTTTCAGCGCGATTGCCGCCGAACACAGCGCGAGCACGGCCACACCGACCAGCAGGATAGCGATTTCCTCCTGCACGAGAATGACGAGGATGCCCAGCGTGCCTAAGACAGTCGTGCCCAGATAGCTCAGCAACACGACTTGGCGGACGGTCAATCCCCAGTGCCGCAGTCTGATCGCCATGTGATCCGGGCTTCCGAGAAAAATCGGCAGACCACGCAGATAGCGTATGTACATGACAAAGAACGTATCAAAGACGGGAATCCCAAGAATCAAAATGGGGCTCAGCAATGAAATGTGATGGACCTCCGTATATTCCCCTGTCATGGCCAGCGCCCCGATCATCAGCCCGAGAAACAGAGCCCCGGAATCGCCCATATAGATGGTTGCGGGGTGAAAATTATATCGGAGGAATCCCAATAGACTGCCGCCGAGGGCGGCCAGCATGAACGCAATCGTGCTGTCGCCGTTGAGGAGGGCCACGACCATCAGAAACGCCGCGCTGATTACGCCGACTCCCGCCGCAAGCCCATCCATAATATCGAGGAGATTGAACGCATTAATGATTCCGATCATCCAGATAACCGTCAGAATCACATCGAGCCAGTTCGGCAGCGCCGCGATTTCGATCCTGATCCCGCTCTTGATTAAGACGAAGACCGCGAGGCATTGCCCAGCGAGTTTTTTCGCCGGTGTCAGGACCCCGAAGTCGTCAATCAATCCCAGCATGACGATCAGAGTGCCCGCCAACACCATCCCGAGGACGTCTTGCCGGAACTCAAATGTAAAGGCAAGGCTGATGAGAAATGAGAGGTAGATCGCCAGTCCGCCCAGATAAGGAACCGGCTTACGCTGATGTTTGAGCCGGCCATCGGGGGCATCCACGATATGATATTTGAGAGCTGCCCGCCGCGCCACCGGGACAGCATACAAGGAAAGCGTAAAGGCGAGCCCAACGGTTAGTAGAAGGAGAAGCATCGTTCTCAGATCACCACGAAGCCGTTGTACTTTATTGTCGTATCACCTGTAGGTCACCTGATGCTGAGGTATCACGTCGTCGTTCCGTTCTCCACATAGATGAGCCATCGTTCTACATCGACCCATCAATACACCTTCGGCATTAGGTCTTCCCACTTCCTACGAGAGCGAGATCGGAGTAGAGGTTCTCCAGATAATCAACGTACGCCTCGGTCGAGTGTTGTTCCTGAACCCGTTTTCTTCCCACTAGTCCTTTCGCAACCGCCTGCTCCGGATTTTCGAGAAGGTTCACTACGGCCTTCGCGATCGCTACAGGCTCTGCATCTACAAGTTGCCCCACCGAGTCATCGACCAGTTTATTGGTTTGCCCGACGTCCGTGGCTACAACGGCAGCTCCGCAAGACATCGCTTCTAATAACGCCTGCGACGGATAATTATCCATGGTCTGTAGCGAGACAAAGACGAGCGCGTGTTGAAGGATCGATTCAGTTCGGTCGCACCACTTCAATTCGGTATACGATTCCAAACCATGCTGCTCAACCAACGCCCGGACACGAGGGCGTAACGGACCGTCGCCAAGGATAAAAAATTTGGCATGTGAAAGGCGTCTATGGACAAGCGCACAGACCGCGACAAATTGGTCTGGGTTTTTTTCTGGAACCAGTCGACCGGCAAACACCACCCATGGATATCGAACGTTGGCCGGCGCAAATCGAGTGGTGTTCACAAAGCTGCCGGGGGACACTCTGATGCACTGAGGAGAGACGCCTTCTACCTTGAGCGCCTCTCGAATGGAGTCAGTTAAAGCATCCACGGCATGCGCGCACCTCAAGGCCACACGATAGAGGTGATAGCCCAACCCCGAGCCGACCATTGCCCGCAGACTCGGACACACGACTGAAATCATTGCCGGAGGAGCGAAGTGCAGTAACTGGAGAGGAAGCGCAACATAGGCGCCACCGAGGATAAGGTGCAGGACATGAGGGCGGCGGCGTAATATCCACCAGGCGACTGGGAGACACCCAATAGCATAATCAGCTTTTCGAATCCCAAATGCGACTGCATGGAGAGTTCTTCTGACGAGTGCCTCGAATACGCTATTTGTCGTCTCTGCATTGTCGGCCGTCTTGAGTAGGTAGGTCGACAAGCTTGTGGTCCATTCCTTCACAACCAAATCAGGTGTATCTTCGCTCAAGACGCCGGCTTGGGACAGCACTTCGAAAAGCGATTGATTGATAGCAAGAGAGACGTTCACCTTCCTGTGCCGGAGATACTCATAGACTTGTGCGTAACGGCGTTCCGCCCCACCCGAACTGCTGTTATTGAAGAGGACCATGGCAATTCGTGTGGTGGGGTGGGCCGTGCTCATTATTGACCTCGCTACCAGCAGTGTTTTCTTAGTGAACTGTGCATCATTACGCTTCTGCCAGGGCCTCATAGGCTCTCAGCAGGGTTTCTCCTTCTAACTCCCAGTTATACCGATCGCGAGCGGCTTCACGGGCGTTCTGTCTCATCGTATCTAGCCGGTCATGGTCCAGAAGGACTTCATTGAAGACTCGCGCGATGTCTCGGGGATCTTGCGGGTTGAAGAC
>JBOHOS010000434.1:0-2646 GCA_050731295.1 Nitrospiraceae bacterium
GACCTGTGCCAGTTCCGCCGATCGTTCGGCAATCTGTGAAATCTCTTTGAACACGTCACCGGTACGGAGCGCGGAGGCCGAACCGGCTTCTACCGCTTGCGTTTCCTGCTCCATGGCAATCACCGCATCCTGCGTTTCCGTCTGAATCATTTTGACGAGGTCGGCGATTTCGCGTGTCGCCTGCGTGGAATTTTCCGCCAGCTTCCGGACCTGATCGGCGACGACCGCAAAACGGGCTCCGGCTTCGCCGGCACCGGCCGCCTCAATGGCCGCATTCAGAGCTAATAGATTTGTTTGAGACGCAATGTCGCGGATTGTAGACACGATCTGAGAAATTTCCAACGAGCGATCGCCCAATCCTTTGACCTGTTTCGACATGCGTTGCACGGCGCTTCGAATACTCTGCATGTCTTGCACGGTTTCCTGCACCGCCACACGGCCTCGTTCGGTCGCCGTCAGCACCTGTTTGGCGCTCTCCGAAGACGCGCCCGCTGTTTGCGCCACCTGGCGCATGGAGACCGCCAAGCCTTCAACGGAGGTCAGCGTGCGCACAGATTCCTCCGCCTGGTGCCGGGCCGTGCCGGCCATCTGCCCCGAGGTGTCCCGTAACGAGGTGGCTGACTGATTGACTCGCTCGGCGGCATCTTTGACCTGTCGCAATAGTTTTCCGAAACGATCCAACATCAAGTTGAACGCGTCCGAGAGGTTGCCGAACATGTCGGCCGTCACTTCACCTCGTTTCGTCAGGTCTCCCTTTCCGACGTCCGACACGAGCGCGAGGAACTGCATGAGACGTCGTTGCATCATGTCCCGCTCACCTTCGGTTTGAACCAGCGCCGTGATCCGGTCGAGCATGGCATTGAACGCGCTTGCCATTTGGCCTAGCTCATCGTGAGAATCCAGCTTGGCGCGGGCCTGGAGATGGCCCGACGCGGCTTGGCTCGCCACATCGGCGATATGAATAACGCCGCGCGAAAAGAACCGCGCCATCAGGTACCCGATGGCTAACCCCATGGCGACCGCAATCAATCCGCCCACTATCAGAAGAAAGGTTCCGCGTCTGGCCAGCCCCTGTCCGTCATCGTTGATGTCGCCGGCGACAGCGCGCACGGTGATAAGCTGTTCCCGGTGACGAGCGATGACCTGTTCATACAGAGGCGTCAAGTTATTGGTCAGCGCCAGGATTCCTAAGGACCTCATTTGACCGGCTTGTTCCGCCGTCAGCGTATGATCGATAAAGCTGTCCATCAGGGCGCTGCTCGCGCCTTCCGCCTCTTTGTAATACGCTTGCAGGCTTCCTTTCAGAACGACGAGATCCTTGGCCTCGTCACGACCTGATTTTGAAATACGGAGCTGGGAAGATTCATACGTCGTGATGGGCTCGTAGGTCTCTTGTTTAATCTTCGACAGCCGGACGAGCGCTCTCTCCAGGTCTTCCTTTTTTCTGAGTTCCTCGGGCAACTGGAGAACGAGTCGGTGATAATCGACGAATCTGTTCCCGAAGGATGCCAGGTCGGCCAAAGCCACAGTGGAGTCGTCGTTCATGACCCGAAACTGATCGCGCAGCTGTTGAAGCGTCACCACCCCGACACCGGTCATGGCCAAGATGATGATGCTCACAGCACCGAATCCAATCATCAACTTCGTTTGGGTATGGAGGTCTTTGAACCTCTGTTGAAGACCTGACGCGAACATGTCGTTCCTCCTTTTTCCCGGCAAGCCGTCAACGGGACTCTTCCAGACAACCGCGGATCCGACCCGTCAGGCTGACGTTACGATGCCCCTCCGCTTTCCATGTGTTCAAAAACAATCGGCACTTCCAGCACGCCGCCCAGTCGATCCTCAATACGCAGGACAGTCGACACAAACGGCCGCGACTCAGCCCGCGCAGTTTGCACAGCGGGAAGAAATTGATCCTTCTGAAGGTTTCTGATTTCCGGCACCTGCTCGACCAGTACGCCCACCTGCCGAGAGCCGTGGCGGACCACCACGGCGAATTGCGGCGGTGGACCGCTCACCGGTAACCCGAGCAGAAACCGAAGATCGACCAGCGGAATCACGACACCGCGAAGATTCGCCACGCCGACTAGGGCAGCCGGCATCCCAGGAACCGGCGTAACTGACTCCACCTCGAACACTTCCCGAACACTGCGCAGGTCGATGGCATAAAGCTCCCCGCCCAAGCTGATCAAGCACACCCGGCGCAGCGTCTCGGCGCGCCGCTGCGGCTCAACGTGCTGCACGGGAACGCCGACGCCTTCCATACAGGCTACCTCCTGCCTCTCACGCTCTTCACTCGGCGGTGCTTAGCTCAGGACCTTCTTCACGGCTGCCAGCAGGTCTTCGCCTTTGAATGGCTTGGTAATGTATCCATTCGCGCCCTGCTGCTGTCCCCAAAATTTATCGCTGTCCTGTCCTTTGGAGGTGCAGAGCACCACCGGGATATTTTTGAATCGATCGTCGCTTTTCAAATCTCGACACGCTTGAAAACCGTTCCGCCCCGGCATGACTACGTCCATGACGATGAGGTCCGGACGCTCGGTGGCGAGTTTTTCTTCCAACTTCTCCGCATTGGGATATGACACGACCGTATGATTGGCGCCCTTGAGAACGCCTTCGATCAGTTGCAACTCCGCGTACGAATCG
>JBOHOS010000435.1:0-1765 GCA_050731295.1 Nitrospiraceae bacterium
GCCATGACCCATCGATACCCCCGTGCAATCGAGCGCTGCTGCGCGTCACGATCAGGCAGGCGGATCTTGGCCAACGCCATCAAGACCACGGCGCTGTCATCGACATCCGGATAGAGTTCGTTTTCGAATTGAAAGTACCACCCGCCGGGCTCCGCTTTGGGGGCCGATTCCTTCCAGTCACCAACCGTCTGGGTCTGCCTCGAAATCAGCCAGTCGGCCGCCTTCACCAGCGCCGGATGATCCTCCGGCAGGCCGGCTTCAACCAGCGCATTGATCAGCAAGGCGGTGTCCCAGATGGGGGAAAAACACGGTTGCAAGTGGAGGGTCTCGACCCGGCCGTGGCGGGTGTTGAGCGCCTCATACACTTCCAACGCTTCAATTTCACCCAAGGCCTTCACCACCAAGGGATGATCGACGCCATAGCCCAAACAGCGCAGCGCCAGAATCGAGTTGGCCATAGCCGGGTAGATGGCGCCGAGGCCGCCCGTGCCCTTGAGATGATCCAGCATCCAATCTGCGGCCTTTTGAACGGCAGCCTCCCGCAGAGCGCGAAGCGGCATCCGATCGTACAGCTTTAACGCCGCATCCAAGGTAATGAACAGATTCCGCCAGGTGAAGAGAGCCGCATCCTTCTTGAGAGGAATCTCCTCGCTGTACCGCACATGCGGTCGGGGGGTGACAAAGAGCTCATCGATCCCTTGCTCGTTCGGAATGCAACACACGGGCCGGTGAGCGAAGACAATCAGCAGCGGGATGAGGACGGCTCTTGTCCAGTAGGAAACCGCATAGATGCTGAAATAGAACCGCTTCGGCAGCAGCATGATTTCCGGCGGCATGCTGGGAATGCCCTGCCAATCATATTGATCGAAGAGCGCCAAGACGATTTTGGTGAAGACGTTGGCGGACACGACTCCGCCTTTCGCCAAGATGGCGTCCTTGGCTCGAATCATGAACGGCTCATCGGGAGAGACTCCGGACAATTTGAGCGCAAAGTAGGCCTTGACCGACGCGCTGATGTCGGCAGGTCCGCCATAGTGGATCGGCCAGCCTCCCTCGGGAAGCTGAGTAGCCTCAAGGTACCGGATCGCTTTCCGTTCCCGCTCCGGGTCAACCAACCCGAGAAATCGACGCAGCATGAGATATTCAGACGTCAAGGTGGTATCGGCTTCCAGTTCCGCGACCCAGAACCCTTCCTCCGGATCTTGCCGTTCCAGGAACCAGGCCTTGCTCCGACGAATCGCCTCGTCGATGAGTTCCGAGTGCCCGACCGAAACGCCCGCTAGGCGGCGAATCGAAGGCTCGACCGTGTGAACCGGATGAGGATTGTGGGAAACCAAGCGGAGGGTCGGTGATGAACGAAGACGCGCCCCGACCTTGAGGCGCCTCGGCACCGAGGCAAAAAAACTATCGGACAAACGGGTAATCAGACTCCTAATGAGCTTCATGCCACCTTCACATCAACGTGGAAACAAAGAAGAAGAAAAGGAAGGGAGGAACCACCTTCCAGACAGACCACCGACACGGCCTGAAGAAAACCATTCTACAACGGGGGGTTATAACAAAGGGGCACAGGAGTGTCAAGAGATAAGGCGCTGGGATTCTCCAAGCTCTCTGCATGGGGACAGCCTCGCCGACTCCAATCGTTACGCCGGCTGGAGGTCCGCGAGTCGCACCGAGACCAGCTTGGAGACGCCGGGTTCTTCCATCGTGACGCCGAAGAGGGAATCGGAGATCGCCATCGTGCGTTTGTTGTGCGTGATCACAA
>JBOHOS010000436.1:0-1801 GCA_050731295.1 Nitrospiraceae bacterium
GTCCCGTAGCAAGACCGGAGGGAGCGCGGCGACTGAGGCATACGTGGTTGGTACGTCGCAAGGAGACGCGCGACTGAGAACGCCGAAAGACACTTCCGGAGGCGAGCAGGCTGCTCAAAAAGGTAGCCCAACGAGGCCGCAGGAGAGAAAAACACCGGAGGCGTAGCCTCTGGGCTACGTTGAGGATTTTTTCGATCCGAGAACGAAGTTGGATGCCTTTTTCAGCAGCCTGTCAGAGGTCGCGGATGGCGCCCTGGAGGACCGTCACCTGCGTGACAGGATCGCCGGCGCGCTTGAGTTCGGCGCGGATCTGTTCTTTGAGGTAGGACGAGGAGCCGATCTTATGAACGAGAAGGTCGAGAAAGCGTTCGGGCGGAAGGAGCGTTTGCGTCTTCAGGTCGGCGACGGCCTCATCGCTGACCGGCACGTAGGTGGTGCCGATGTGCAGGACGATGTTGTAATGCCGTCCTCTTCCAATCCGTTCGAACCGCAAGCCCTTCATACGATCCTCACCATGAGCCCGCCGACCGGTTTGCATTGTAGACAAAATACCGTGATGAAGACAAGGGATGCGCGGATGGGACTACATTTCAGCTCACGTAGGTTGCCTTGCAGTTGAATGCCGGCGCCACGCACGCGATAATGAGTCCATGGGAAAATTACGAACGCTGGAAGAACTGGCCTTTGACAACACCTATGCGCGTCTTCCCGAAGATTGCTACGCCCGGCTGCATCCCACGCCTTTTCAGGAGTCCACGCATCTCGTCAGTGCGAACCCTGCCGCCGCGTCGCTCATCGATCTCCATCCCGATGAATTAATGCGTCCCGAGTTTGTCGAATATTTCAGCGGGACGCGGCTGTTGCCGGGATCGGACCCGATCGCCATGCTCTATTCTGGGCATCAGTTTGGGGTGTATGTGAGTCGCTTGGGCGATGGGCGGGCGATCTTGCTGGGCGAGGTGCGCAACGAGGCGGGTGAAAAGTGGGACCTTCACCTGAAAGGGGCGGGACTCACGCCGTTCTCGCGGGATGGGGACGGGCGGGCCGTCTTGCGTTCGACCATTCGGGAATATCTCTGCGGCGAAGCCATGCACGGCTTGGGCATCCCCACCACGCGGGGGCTCTGCATCATCGGCAGCGAAGCGAAAGTTTGGCGCGAGACGATCGAAAGCGGGGCGATGCTGGTCCGTATGGCGCCGACCCACGTGCGCTTCGGCTCTTTCGAAGTCTTCTACTATCGGCGGCAGCACGAGCAGGTGGCGCGATTGGCCGACTATGTCATCCAACAGCACTTTTCACATCTCATCGGCGCCGAGGACCGCTATGTCACATTGTTCGCCGACGTGGTGACGCGCACAGCCGAGATGATCGCACACTGGCAAGCGGTGGGGTTTGCCCACGGCGTCATGAACACCGACAATATGTCCATCCTGGGCCTCACGCTGGATTATGGTCCGTTCGGCTTCATGGATGACTACGACCCGGGATTCATCTGCAATCACTCCGATCACCACGGCCGCTATGCCTTCAATCAACAACCGTATATCGGCCTGTGGAACCTGAGCTGCCTGGCCCAGGCGCTGCTGCCGCTGGCCTCGCAAGAGCCGCTCAAGGCCGCGCTGCAAACTTACGAGCCAACCCTGAACGCTCGGTTCACGGATTTGATGTGTGAGAAATTAGGGCTTGAGAAGCGAATGGACGATGACGGCGTGTTAGTCACGGATCTCTTGAATCTTCTTCAGGCGAACCGCATCGACTACACCAACTTTTTCCGAGCCCTGGGACATTTCCAAACCAGCCC
>JBOHOS010000437.1:0-5522 GCA_050731295.1 Nitrospiraceae bacterium
ACGTAACATGAATAGGAATTCGTCTAGAGAAGGCAACCTGTGCTGAAAGAAACGTTCGACGATATGTTGACGTATCTCGGTCGATACAGTCCGACACGTATATCAGGATCGGTTGATCACGGTCGCGATCCAGGGTTCTGTCGGCAGAAGCGCCATACGCATTAACGAGCATGTTACGGACCGTGAGCATTCGAGCCTCCCAAACTGCATGATGTCGGTGGTTTGTTGCTTGAATACCGGTTCTCTCGGGAAACCCGGGCTATCCAAACAATCGCGCTAAGGAGCGTGAGCTTGCGTTCGATGGAGACCTCGATTTTATTCCCACCGAAGAGTATTCCATCAGAGACGCCGAGGACGCCCCGGGAAAGGTCCTGAGCGTGGCCGGGCAGGTGATCAAGCGATGACCTGAATCCTTGCGCTTTCCTGACAGAGCGGAATGAAAGTCAGTGCTCGTACCCATGAAGAACATTCTTGTCATCAAGCTTCGTTATATCGGTGATGTCTTGCTGGCCACACCGGTCCTGCGCGCGCTCAGAGAGGGCTTTCCGAAGGCCCGGGTGACCATGGCCGTCAATCGCGGAACCGAAGAGATCGTGACAGGCAATCCGGATGCGCATGAGGTGGTGGTGGTCGATCGGGAAGGGCTTGCCGCGGATATCCGATTTCTCCGCGACCTCCGGCGGCGAAGGTTCGACTGCGTGCTTGATCTGACCGATGCGGACCGCTCGGCGATGATGGCCTGGGCCAGCGGTGCGCCGGTTCGTATCGGGTTCAACGACGAACATCGCTGGCGGGGACTGCTCTACACCTCGGTCGTCGCGGCGCCGCCCGGTCACCGCATCGAGCGGGACTTGGCGGCGGTGCGGGCGCTCGGTATCGAGCCGAAGAGCGACCAGCCCGTGTTGAACATGTCCAAGCAGGATGACGCGGAGGCGGCCGGGCTGTTGAACGAAATCGGCATAGAGACCTCCGATGCCCCCGGCCGCCGGCCACTGGTCCTCCTGCATCCCGGGGCGCGCTACTGGTTCAAAGCGTGGCCCGCCGAACGATTTGCCGAGCTGGCCGACCGATTATCGGAGGCGTACGGATGCGAGGTTCTTGTCGGCGGCGGTAGTCAGGATCGGGCGATGGCCGAGGCGATCCAGGCGCGAGCTCGGGTTCCGTTGAAGAGCTTGGCGGGACGCGCCGGCTTGCGGCACTTCGCGGCCGTGGTGAAGCGGTGCGCCGTCTTTATCGGGAACGACAGCGGCGCCATGCATATCGCCGCGGCCATGGACGCGCCGATCGTCGCGCTGTTCGGACCATCCAACCCCGCCGAGTGGGGGCCTCGCGGGCGGCGCGTGGCCGTGCTGTACAAGGGGCTCGACTGCCGGCCCTGCTTTCATCCCACGTGCCGCAGAGGCGAGGACCATTGCATGAGGCAGATATCCGTCGATGAGGTGTTTGCAGCCGCGTCCAAGCTGATCGCGGCTCGGGAGGCCGTCGGTGGCCGCGCCTGATCCCCTTGTCAGTGTCGTGATTCCGGTCTTCAACGGCGCGCCGTTTGTCGCCCACGCCGTCGCCAGCGTCCGGCGCCAGCGGGCGCAGGGCGTGGAGATTATCGTCGTCGATGACGGATCGACGGATGGCACTCAGACGGTGCTGGCGGATCTTCAACGGACACAGGGGATCATCTGGTTTCAGCAGGATCACGGTGGTCCGGCTCGTTCCCGCAATCGCGGGATTGCCGCGGCGCGCGGCGAGTATGTGGCGCTGCTCGACTGCGATGATGTGTGGCTTCCGGAGAAGCTCGATGCGCAGGTATCGATCCTGGGCGCTCGGCCGGACGTCGGAGTCGTCCATACGGACTACGAAGTGGTGGACGAGCGGGGAACGGTTCTGGAACGCGTTCGCGCCGGACACAGCACCGAGCCTCTCGTCCGGGCCTTCGTCGGCGGGCACGCGGCCTTGCCCTCGACCTTGCTGATCCGGAGAACCCTGCTGGAGAAGGTCGGCGCGTTGAACGCCGAGCTGTACGGGTCTGAAGATTCCGACCTGACGATCCGGCTCTACGCCGTGACCCGCTTTGAATGTCTCGATCGGGTGATGGTCCGGAAGCTTCAGCGGGGTCATGGTTATCGGGACATGGCGTTTGATGAAATGACCCACCGCGAAAGGATCCTCTTGAGTCGGGAACGGTTTCTCAGAGGATTGGAAACGGGGCATCCGCTGCGTCCCGACCAGCGCGCGGCATTGGACCGCGAATGGGCGAATTATTTTCTGCAACGAGGCGGCGTCGCCGAACGGGCCGGACGGCAGGCCGATGCGCGCCGGTTGTACTGGCAGGCGATTCGAAAAGCCCCCTCCCGCTTGCGAGGGTACACGCGCTGGTTGCGCACGCTGACCTGATGGGCGGCGTCGTTCTGGACATCGGTTGCGGGGCGCACAAGCAGCCGGGGACGGTCGGCATTGATCGGAGACCCGTCCCGGGCGTTGACGTCGTCTGCGACTTTGAGCGGGGGTTGCCGTTTCTGGACAGCAGCATTGCCGGCGCCTACTCCATTCATTCCATCGAGCACATGCGCGACCTGATCGCGTTTATGGAGGAGTTGTATCGGGTGTGCGCGCCGGGGGCCAAGGTCTATGTGAAGACGCCCTATTATGCATCGAGAAAGGCCTTTGTCGATCCGACGCATGTCCGTTTTATGACGGAAGAGAGTTTCGAGTACTTCAAGTCGCCCAATTACTACGGACTCAAAACGAACTTTCAAACCGTGTCGATCAGCTATAACATGCGCAAGCCGTTCAAGTTCCTGCCGGAATATGTGCAAAAGCGGGCGCGGCGCTATTTGTGGAATGTGTGCGAGGAAATGACGGTGGTGCTGCGGGCGTTGAAGGAGTGAGGACACTCGCCATGCGAGACAATGTGAAGGCATTGGTGAAAGCGTTTGCGGAAACATTCGAGGTCCCGGAGCCGATTTACGAATTTGGATCATTGCAGATCGGACCGCCCGGCTATGCGGATTTGCGGCCGTACTTCCCGCGCCGGCACTATGTCGGGTGCGACATGCGGGACGGGCCGGGTGTCGATCGCATCGAGGAGCTGGATCGCTTATCGATACCGGATAAGTCCGTCGGCACGGTGATTACGGCCGACACCATCGAGCACGTGTTTCCGATCTTCACCGCGTTTGAGGAAATGCGTCGAGTGCTGAAAGATGATGGGGCGATTATCGTCACGTCGGTCATGGACTTCTGGATCCACTCCCACCCGTATGATTATTGGCGGTTTACACCGGAAGCAATCGAAGGCCTGCTCAAACCCTATCCGCTCAAGGTCATCGGGTATCAGGGGCTTCCGGATTTTCCACACACCGTCTGTGGCATTGCGTTCAAGTCCTATCATCCCGATCTCGAACGCCGGTGCTCTGTCTTTTGCGAACGGGTCGATCGGGATCTTCTGAGTCTTGAACGGGCGACCCATCAGGATCGTTCTCTCAATGGAAAGTTTAAAACCGCCAGAAAGCGACTAACCTATAAACTGTTCGGTCCCAAAAGCGAATACACCAAGATGGTGAAGGAATATAAGGCCGCGTGGAAGATCATCACTCCGGGCAAGCCGGCCCTCGCCGATGACGGCAGCGCGCGTTAAGATTCCGGAATCCCCGTGAAGGATGCTGCATGAAGACATGGGAACATGTTCATGAAGCCGGCAGGATGGCCTTTCGCCGGTTCCGATATTGGCGTCAGCAAAGAATCGTGAGCCGGTTTGCGCGGCTCTATCACGGCTCTCCGCTCCGTGAGGATTTAACCAAGGGCACCACGTGGCGGGATGGAGCGACGACCTGGCTCGGTGTGCCGTGCGAAAAGTGCCCCTTGGATTTGTGGATTTATCAGGAATTGCTGTTCCGCACCAAGCCCGACGTGATCGTGGAGTGCGGAGTCAATTATGGAGGGAGCACGCTGTATTTGGCGAGTCTCATGGACCTTCTGAAACACGGCGAGATCATCGGCATCGATATCACACTCAGCCGCTTGTATCCGGGGGTGAAGGATCACCCACGGATCTCGCTGTTCGAATCAAGTTCGACCGATCAGGCCATTGTTGACATCGTGAAACAGCGGGTTGCCGGACGCCGAACCATGGTGATCTTGGATTCCGATCACAGTCTTCCGCACGTGCGGCGCGAGCTGGAGTTGTATGCCGATCTTGTGTCAAAGGGATGCTACCTTGTCGTGGAGGATACGATCGTGAACGGCCATCCTGTCTCGCCTGAACACGGCCCCGGGCCCTTTGAGGCCGTACAGGAATTTGTCGCGGCGCGAAACGATTTTCAAATTGATCGTCATCAACACAAATATCTCATGACCTATCACCCAAACGGCTATCTGCTCAGGATTTGAGAAGGGCCTGCATGAACGAGATGAGATGACAGGGGATAGCGTCCTCAACCCGTTCATTGTCAGGCCGGCTGCCGGCGTTCTTTCCGCCCTGACTACGTAGGCGGGGGGAAGCGCCGCGGAAGCGTAAGGTCTCTCGGCATGCCTTCGGTCAGCGTCGTCATTCCTCTCTATAATGCGCGTGGGGTCATTCAAGAAACGATTGAAAGCGCACTCGGTCAGACGTGGACAGACACCGAGATCGTGGTGATTGATGACGGCTCGACCGACGGATCAGACGAGGTCGTCCGCCGATGGAGCGGCCGTGTTCGCTATATTCGGCAGAGCAACGGCGGTGTGGCCAAGGCTCGGAATCGGGGTATCTTGGAGTCCACCGGACCGTATGTGGCCTTGCTGGATCACGACGATGTGTGGCATCCCGCGAAGATCGAGAAACAAGTCAGGGTGCTGGAACAATATGCCGACGTCGGGATGGTCGTCACCGATGTGGCGCACATCAATCGAGCCGGCCGGCCGATGGGAATCGTGGGCGCCGGCTACAATCCCGACGAGACCTTCGCCAGGCTGTTTGTCCAGGGCTATGTCCCGACCCCGTCCTCCGCGATGATCCGGCGATCGGTGCTGGAGGGGGTGGGCGGGTTTGATGAATCCTTTCGTTCGGCAGGGCTGGACGATCACGAATTGTGGAGTCGGATTGCGGCCGAGTATAGGATTGCGAACGTGGCTGAGGCTCTGACGTATCATCGAAATGTGAGCGTCAAGCCGCCTCACATCGCGCTCGAGCACCGGGTCCTGATTATCGGCAAGCTGATGAAACGGTTCGGGTCTGATCCGGCCAAGCGTCAGTATCTTCTGAGAGAGCAGGCGCTGTTCTTGGCGGACCAAGGCAAATATCTCGTGAATCAGGGGCGCAGGGATGAAGGCCGGTCCTATCTTCTGCAAGGATTGTCCCTCAGTCTTGGAGACGCGCGCAGTCTGAAAACGGCGTGGCGGTGTCTGAGCAGAATCGCGCGATCCTACCTGTGATTGAGATGAAGTCGCGGAACGCGCTCCGGCATGAAGCGGGGCGCCGATGAGGCGCCGCGTGGAGGCTTGTCTCGCGCCGTCCGTCACTGTGAACACCTGTCCATGAAGAGCCGATA
>JBOHOS010000438.1:0-2560 GCA_050731295.1 Nitrospiraceae bacterium
ATATTCACCTCGAAATACCCCTTTTCGCCGTGACTTCATGTGCTTCGGATTCCAGTAATGTGGACTCACCTTTGTGAACTCAAACCATGCAAACTCATCCCCTTGGTAGAAGGGATACCTGTTTGCGGTGAGATTATGTAACGGAACCAGCAACCGACCCTGAAATCCAGGGTCCACCAAGGGGCCAGTGCCGAGCAAAATCCCTCTATGGACATTGCTAATTCGCAAGTTAAAGCGAGCTCCTATGTAATGAGGAAGTCTGAATACCTCGTTCGTGGTCACAAAACCAATAGAATTTGGCTCAAGATGGAACTTCTCCTGATCCAGAAGTTCTTGGCTATGTTCTTGTCCGTTTCCGTCCCAATAAATAAATTTGTTTCCAATGGATACCTTATAGGACGCTGCTTTGAGGCGTTCAGGGTCGAAAGGCCAAATCATGCCAGTCACCCGAACATAATCATAAATGTCTGCGGAGTTCAGGAGAGCAGGCGCTATGTCTGGGAACGGGTCCCAATCTCGCATCCGCTGATAGCGATGCTCTGCCTCGTGCTCAGTCCTCGCTTGTTCATACGAGAGTTCCGCGGTCTCACCCGCAGCCGGCTCACTCATCCGGCGCGGACCATTCGTGTTGACTCCGGTCGCGGGATCATTGTGCTGGCGCCGGAGCCAACGTAGTCAACTCTATGCTGGAGGGCCGATTCCACTCCGCAAAGGAACATTTCCGCTTTAGGGGTCCAATTCTCTACCGAACGCACGTCGACATGATCCACATGATTCAAACAGATCAGGGAGGGAGCGTTCACCTCGATCGCGCGGCGGACGACATCGGCATCAAACCTCGCCACTCGGCGAATGCGGCGGGTAACCGATGTGATTTCCTCCAGCGGAACCGGACTTCCGCTCTCTTGAGTGACAGTTGTCCAGTTTGTTTCGCCCGGAAGCTCTCCGGATGCGCCAGCCACGCGAATGGGAAAGGCACGGATGACGAGCACGATCTCGTCCACGTCCAGCGGACTTAGTCCGGCCTCAGCGACGAACCCCGCTGCCGTGGTGTCCCGGCTCGTCACGTGGGGGTAGTGCTCAGAGTGGAGGAGTGAGAGCCCAAAGCCTTGCGTGCCTTCGATGATGACCCGCTCGCCCTCACGGAGCCGGGGGCGCAACCAGCGCTTCACCGGCCTCACAAAGGCTTCGAGGCGCGGCTCGTCTTTTGCGAAGAGCAGATCGGAGTTCCGCTGCACGCGGGCTGCTACTGCCGCGCCGGTGCCGCTGAGCGTCGATCCGATCCGTTCCCTGAGGCCGGACTGGCGCTCCTGCTCGCGATGTTTCGGCTCGATCAGGACGGCCCAAGGATCGATCAGGACACGCGATGGGGACAGGTCTGTACGTGCGACCTCGTCCAGCAGCACATCCGCATCGATGTACGATCCCGCCCCGATTACGCAGGTCACGTCTGGCAGGAGCGCCGCCGTCGGAAGATGCCGGAACACATGAGCCTTGCCGGTCGCGTCGATCGCGGTGTGTCCCGAGTTCGGGCCCCCGACCCGGATTGCGGCGGCCGCGCCGCGCAGGCGCGCGAGCTCCAGGGCGACCTTGCCCTTGCCTTCCGAGCCAAACTGCCCTCCGACAACGACAGAGACCGGCATCAAACGACCACGCGCTGCTCGATCGGAGCCACTGCTTCAATGATCCGAGACTTGAACGCCTCCAGGCTACCCGCGTTTTCCAGTCGAAGATGGGCCAGCTTCGCCAGTGCCGGGATGCCGCCCTCGACAGGGTGCGTTGTGACGTGCTCGAAATCCGCTACCGTGAAGCCCATGGCCAGGTAGCGGTCTTTGCGCATCTCGCGTGGCGCCTCGATGTGCCAGTGCAGGAAGTTGGGTCCGTACCGCTCGGCGAAGAACGCATGGTCCTCCGGAAAGCGGAGCCCATCCACCACAACAAGCTTCGCATCCGCCGGAATCCGGGCGAGCAGCTGAGCGCTGAGCCAGCGCTGACCGGGGTCGCGATGGACCTCCTGTCCGATCTCCTGGAGGGCGCAACGATCCACCGCGCGACCTTGCTCACGGAACATGTCGGCGAGAACCTCACTGTAACGCGCGTAGGCGAACCCCTGCTGCTTCAACGTGTTCGCAGCGGTGGTCTTGCCTGCGGCGATCGAGCCACTGATCCCAACGACGCAACGCTCGTGCCATGGGTTCCGGGCGGTTCTGAGATCGGGCACGATCAGATATTCCTCATCCTCGCTGCCGAGCGCCTCGAACCGGCTGCTCCAGAAGAAGGTGCCAACCAGCGCCGACGTGATCGCGTCAACTTCGTCGTGCCTGACGTTCCCCTGGATGAAGTCGCCCCTCACGCCGAAATCCGCCAAGCCACGGATAAGGTACTGTAGCCCGGCCTGCTTGCGAGGGATACGCATGATGTCCTGCGCGGCACCCGGGTAGCTCTCGATGACGGGCACGCCCTCTGCTCTCAGGAGCGTGGCCAGCCGGATACCACGCTCCGTGAGCATCCGCATGCTGGGCAGAAGGCAAGGGTAGACGTTGATGCCCCTCCGCTTGAG
>JBOHOS010000439.1:0-8173 GCA_050731295.1 Nitrospiraceae bacterium
GCATAGATCAGCGGCAGACTATAGGTCATGCCCAACCGTGGACGCGGCTCGGCGGCGGCAATGTATTCGGCCATCTCGACCACATGCGTAACCGTCCCCCCATCGGTTCCGCCGGACAGCAGGATCATGTCCGGGCGAAGCGAACGGATACGCTCGATCTTCTCATGCGGCAATCGTCCATCGTTGGACGCGAGCACGTCCATGACGATTGCGCCGGCCCCCAACGCGCACCGCTGAGCGCTTTCGCCGGTCATGCTCTGGACCGCCCCGGCCACCATCATCTGAAGTCCACCGCCCGCGCTGCTCGTGGAAATGTAGATATCCACCCCGGTTTTCGGATTTCCATCCGCACCGCTGGGCGTGATGATCTTTTCGCCGTCCAGGATCTTGCGCCCCGACAGTTCTTCGATTTCAGCGATGGCATTCAGCACGCCGCGGGTCACATCTTCGAACGGCGCCTCGACCGTGGTGGGCGCTTCCCCGCGATAGGTCTGGCGATACCCGTCGGAAGTTTTCTCAATGAGGATGGCTTTCGTTGTGGTGCTGCCACAATCCGTGGCCACAACGGTCTGCAACGGCCGGTCGGCAGCGGTCATGAGGGAGTCGCGGTCCGCTGGGCGTCAGACCGGCTTTCAATGATCGCGGCAAGACGTGAGAGGGTATCGCGGCGTTCGAGGAGGCGCGCCACACGCTCGATGTCGCGCGCCGGAAAGACGACGTCGAGGAGGGGGGTCAGAAAGTGAAGCGCTTGACTGCCAAGGAAATTCATCGGGCCCATGGATTCCAAAAACATGGTGGCGGGAGCAGCCATACCGCGCCTGACGACCGCATCCGCGACTCGCTCAAGCAGCGCGACATCTTCAACCGACAGCGGTCGACCTTCCGGTTCGATGGCAAACGCATGCCGCAATCGGGCTTTGAACCCGTTGAGCCGCTGCGCCAAATTGTCCTTGGAAAACGTGGCCATCTCCTGCAGATGAGAACCAAGGCCTACAAACGTCAGGTGATTATAGGGAGAGGTCAGAGGAGAGTCAATTCAAGGAAGAGGCGCGAGAAAAGGGAACGATCATCTCTGTGAATTTGCTAAAACACTATACAGATTTCTTGATCTTCCTCTACCGTAACGACACGTATAATATTGGCAATGCATTCACACAGGACATCACGACGCCCGGGCATTCCCTACTTGAACGCCTTATACTCAACCTGGACAGAAGGCGCTGTCACTGCAGTAAGGCATAGGCCATCAAATCTAAGTTTGACGTAATCTTGAACAAACTCTACCGAACTGACCTTCACGCCAATTATTGAATCTAGTGTTTGTTGAGGTTCATCTGACATTGCAGCAAGCGGCATTTAATTTTCAGTCCCTGATGCAGTCACCTGCTGTTCAGCATGGTAGGAACTTCGCACCAGCGGCCCCGATTCCACGTGGCTGAAGCCCATGGCGAGTCCCTCAGTTTTCAACGTGGCGAATTCGTCGGGATGGTAAAAGCGAGCGACGGGAAGGTGTACCTTCGTAGGTTGGAGATACTGGCCGATGGTCATGATATCGCAGCCGACGGCGCGGAGATCGCGCATGACCTCTCGCGCTTCATCGAGCGTTTCGCCCAGGCCGACAATGAGGCCTGATTTGGTTCGAGCGCCCATGCGCTTCGCGCGATCCAGCAATTCAATCGAGCGATCGTATTTGCCTTGAGGACGGATGGGGGGAAAGAGGCGTCGGACGGTTTCGATATTGTGATTGAGAATCTCAGGCTGTTCTTTCACAACCGCAGCTAACGCCGCTTTATCGCCTACGAAATCAGGAATCAATACTTCGATCGCGCAGGCGGGAATCAATCGCCTGATCTGCCGGATTGTCTCGGCGAAGATCTCGGCGCCGCCGTCCTCTAATTCATCGCGATTCACCGAGGTGATGACGGCATGTCTGAGACCCAGTGCCTGCACGGCTTGAGCGACACGGAGCGGCTCTCCCCGATCCAGCGCTTGCGGCCGCCCGGTCGTCACCGAGCAATAGTGACATCGACGCGTGCAGATATCCCCAAGGATCAAAAATGTCGCGGTGCGGTTGTTCCAGCACTCCCACACATTCGGGCAGCGGGCTTCTTCGCAGATCGTATGAAGTCCCAAGGTATCCATCGTCCGCCGGATATCCTGATAATCCGGTCCCTGCGTGATCTTGACCTTGAACCATGGCGGAAGACGTCCAGCTCGCCCTTGTTCGGAGCCAGAAAGACGTGGCGTTCTGAGTTCATTGACGGGCACAAACGTCATCGGTTTTCCTCCGACTCGGCAGAGGGCGCGTCTTGGGAAAAGAGCCGGTCTTGGCCGGATCGGGACTGGGCGGGTGAAATATTCGCCTGGGGTGGGTCGGGTAAGAAAAGCAACTCCAACGGATGCTCGAGCACGCGCTTGACCTCGCCCAGAAACTTCGCGCCTTGCATGCCGTCCAATGCCCGGTGATCGCACGACAGTGTTACCTTCATCCGCCGACCGATCCTGACCGCGCCGTTTTCTGCCACCGGCACATCGCGGACCATGCCCACGGCAATCGACGCCGCTTGTGGCGGCACCAGGATGGCCACAAAATTCTCCACGTCAAACATGCCGAGGTTCGAAATCGAAAAGCTTGCGCCGGTATATTCATCGGGTTTGAGTTGGCGATTGCGGGTCCGCTCGATCAGCCCATATGCGTCGGTGGCGATCTGCTCCAAGGTTTTCCCTCCACAGTTCCTGAGGACCGGCGTGATCAAGCCCTCGTCCAGTCCTACCGCAATACCAATATCAATCGTACCATGCCGGCGAATCTTGTCGTCGGCGTACGAAACATTGATCTCCGGATGGCGGGTTAACGCCAGCGTCACAGCTTTAATGAGCACGGCGGTCAGGCTGGGGTGAGTCCGGCGGACCTGCTTCCACTGGTTCCGCAGTCGTTCGGCCTCGTCCATCGCAATCTCAGTCGTGAGATAAAAATGCGGGACCGGCGCCTTGCTCTGGATCATGGTCCGCGCGATGGCTTTGCGCATCTGAGTGAGAGGGCGCTCGGTGGCTCCAGCCGCCGCGCCCGTCGCTCCATCGGCTTGCTGTTCCGGGATATCGCGTTCGATGATGCGCCCGTCCGGACCGGAGCCTTGAATCGTCGAGAGGTCGATACCTCGCTCGGCTGCGATGGCCTTGGCGCGCGGTGAGACCTTGAGACGGGGCTCCTCCGGCTGCTGAGCCTTCAGCTTTTGAGGCACTCCTTGCTTCGGCTCAGGTTTCTGCGTTTCGGACTTCTCGGCCTCAGGTTTTTGACGCTCAGGCGCCTGCGCCTTCGGCTTCTGCTCATCAGACTTCGACGGAGCCGATGACGCGGTTTCGATCTCACTACCGGACGGCTCGTCTTTCTTCCGCGCAGGCTTGGGTTCAGGCGCGGCCGTCTGTGACGCAGCCGTGCCCTCACTCAAAGCCGGTTCAATGTCTTCATCAGATTCCGCGATGACCGCAATCAAGGCCCCCGCCTTCACGGTCTCTCCTTCACCGGCGAGCACCTGTCGTAAGGTGCCGGACCCAAACGCCTCCAAGTCCATGACCGCCTTGTCCGTCTCGATCTCCGCCAGGACATCGCCGCTATTGACGGGGTCGCCCTCGTGCTTTTTCCACGTCAGGACGACGCCCTCTTCCATGGTATCAGTCAGCTTCGGCATCACGACTCTTGTAGCCATCGTTCATCCACCGTAATTGTTCAACGTGAATCGAAAAAGCGGCTTAGTTGACTCAACATAATAGTGTAATGGTTCATCTCTTCTTGAATCACCCTCCAAACAGCTTCAACACGCGGCCGATCCATCCCGTCCGCCTCGCCAACTGTTCGGTGACCGGACGTATCGCGAGGTCCGAAGGTCGATCCGGATCGGTATATTCGATCCAGGGCTCACGGCTGCCGAGATAGGCGTCCCCGCAAAAATTTCGCCGGCTCTTGAGCTGCGAGTATCCTCGTTCGCGCAAGGCATCAATAAGACGCTCCAACGCCGCGATCGGGGTCTCACAGGCATCTGTCGCAACCATTGTGGCCTCATATCGAAGGACTGCGCGATAACGACCATCGGTCCGCTCCATGTCCATTAGTCGGCTGAACCCTCGCTCGCGCTCGTCTAACCCGGCAATCTGGTATTTTTCGATAATCTCATTCGGCATCGGAACCGTTTACACCGCTCGGAACACCGCCAAGAGATCGCTCAGCGCAATGGTCTTATTTTGGAGGATGGCCCGTTCGGCGTTCAGGTCGCTTAACGCCGCCGTCTTCTCCGAACCACCTTTGAAGCATGCCGCTCCTAACGAAAGTACGCGATCGCATTCCTGTTCGACTTTCCCCTTCACGACTCTGTTGACTGACAATATTTCCAACATCTTCGCCTTGGTTGATGAAAGGTGCGCTTGAAGTTCATGTTCCGGAAACGTTTGGCGCGCCGCCTCGTCCTGGCAGCGATCCAGATATTGCGCCAGAAAAACATAGAGGCGCACCAGGGTTTCTGTGATCTCGATATGATTGGGAGCTGAGGTCGCCATGTCCTATCTCCTCTCTGTGCAAACGCTAGCTGCCGGACACCAGCTTTTTCGCCGCTGCTATAATGCGCGTTTTATCAGGAACTGCGGCGTCCTCCAGCGGTCTCGTATAGGGCATGGGGACATCCTCACCCGTCACACGGACGACTGGGGCATCCAGAGAATCGAACGCCTGGGTATAGACGCTGTCCGCAATCTGCGCCCCGAGCCCGGCGAACCCCCACCCTTCCTCCACGATGACCAGCCTGCCGGTCTTTTTCACTGATGCGACGATCAGATTTAGGTCCAACGGCTTCAGCGTCCGCGGATCGACAACTTCGGCCTCGACGCCCTCTTGAGCCAGTTGCAAGGCTGCCTCCATCGCTAATAAGAGCATTTTCGAGTACGCCACGATCGTCACGTCATGGCCCTGACGTTTGATCTCCGCTTGGCCGATCGGGATGGTGTAGTCCCCTTCCTGAACTTCGCCTTTCGTGGCGTAGAGCAGTTGCGCCTCGATAAAGATGACCGGATTCCGATCGCGGATCGCGCTTTTCAACAGGCCTTTGGCATCGTGCGGCGTCGCGGGTGCGATGACTTTCAGACCAGGCACGTGACAGAACCAGGCCTCAAGGCTCTGCGAGTGCTGCGCGCCGAGTTGGTGCGCCGCGCTCCCTGGTCCGCGAATCACGACCGGCGCCGACAATTGCCCGCCGGACATGTACCGAACCTTGGCGGCATTGTTGACGATCTGATCCAGGGCGAGAATTCCAAAATTGAACGTCATCAGTTCGACGATGGGATGCAACCCCGCCATCGCGGCGCCGATGGCCAAGCCGGTAAACCCGGCCTCGGTGATCGGCGTGTCGCGCACTCTGTGTGCGCCGAACTCTTCGACAAATCCTTTGCTGACCTTGAAGGCGCCTTGGTAGTACCCGACCTCCTCGCCGATCAGGAAAACCCGCTCGTCGCGCCGCATTTCTTCGCGCATAGCTTGGTTCAGCGCTTCGCGATAGGACAGCATCATGGCTCACCGCTCATCGACGTAGACATCTTCATGCAATTCCGTCAGTGGCGGAAACGGGCTTTCATCGGCAAACTTCACCGACGCCGTCACCACATCCCCAACTTCCCGCTCCATCTTCTTAAAATCTGCTTCGGTGCCGAATTTCTGCTTCAGAATCACCTGACGCAACAGCACCAAGGGGTCTCGCTTTCGCTCATCCTCTACTTCCTGCTTGGTCCGATAGTGTCCATGCGCCGGGTCAGCCATGGAATGGCCCAAGAACCTATACGTGATCGCTTCGATGAAGTAGGGTCCTTGTCCACGACGGACCTGGTCCACAACCTTTTGCATCAAGTCGCGCACCGCCAAGACGTCCATTCCATCTACCTGAGCTGCCTCAATCCCGTGCGAGCGTGCCTTGTCCGTGAGATTGGAATACAAGGCAACCGCGCGTTGAACCGGGGTCCCCATGCCATATCGATTATTCTCACAGATGAAGATCACCGGCAATTTCCACAGCGCGGCCAGATTGAACGCTTCGTGCGCCTGGCCGCTCGGCACGGCTCCTTCGCCAAAGAAGCATACGACCACCTTGTCGCGCTGCTGGTACTGCATGGCAAACGCGAGACCCGTGGCAAGCGGAAGGTGCCCGCCGACGATAGCGTACCCTCCCATAAAACTCCGCTCGACATCGACCAAGTGCATCGAGCCGCCTTTTCCCTTGCACAGGCCGGTGGCCTTCCCGAATAGCTCGGCCATGACCCGATCAGGGTCGGAGCCTTTGGCTAGACAGTGACCGTGGTCTCGATAGGCGCTGATCGCGTAATCATCCGGTCGCAATGCCGCCATGGTTCCGACCGCGATCGCTTCTTCACCGATATAGAGATGCAGAAATCCGGCAATCTTGGCCAGCGCGTACATCTCCGCCGACTTCTCTTCGAATCGACGGATCAGGAGCATCTGCCGGTACAGTGAAAAAAGGTCGTCACGATCCATAAAAGCATTATGCAGGAATGGCGTGTGAGGACTCAAGGAAAAGGGACTCAAGAAGAAGAGATAGATTATAAAACGGCTACTTTACCTGCTTGGAGTACGTAGATACGCTCCGAACAACTATTAACTATTCGTGGAGAACGCAATGTAAAAGCTTAACGCGTGGTGTCTGGTTCATTACTGATATTGATGGAAGTGATAAGGGGAAGGCGGTAAAGGCCTCGATGCAAACCCTCGCAATGAGTTGCGCAGATTCGCTTCGGAGGCAATTCTTTGGACGCAATAGCGGTCCCGACATTTTTTCACTGGAGTCTGAAGCTTCCAGCGTTCAAAAGGCGGGAGTTGAGTGAAGCCTACTGAAGGAGGCGCTGAATGAACGCTAAAAGGTTCGTCTTTTTTTCAGATTAGACCAGAGTAAGAAGAAGTGACTTTAGATGGAAGCAATGAGGGTGATAGTAGGATGTAATGACGATAGGGAAGCGATCAGAGCAAAACTTTGATGTCCGAGCCATCAACTTTAACCTGGTAAGATTTCACGCAGGCGGAGGGGTTATTGATTGAGATGCCGGTCTTCACGTTGTATTGCCACGCATGCCACGGACAGGTCACTACGTCCCCTTCAAGCTCGCCCTCGCCCAGCGGACCGCCCCGATGCACGCAGGTGTTGTCGATCGCATAATAGGTCCCGTCCACATTGAAGACAGCGATCGACTGCTCGTTCACTTCGGCTACCATCCCAGTGCCGGGCATGACCTCACTTATTCCTGCTATTCGCACAAAATCCGACATCAGTCGCCCTCCTCTTAACCCTCTGCCTCTATTACTATCCCTTCCCTAGCGGCTTCTTAATCTTCTTCAACAGACTTTCGACCGGATTCGCTGACTGGCCCTCGCCGTCTTTCTCGCGGATGCGTTTCGCCAATGTCGCGGCGATGTCCTTAAACGCCACGGCTTGAGGTGAGGCCGGATCGGCCACGACAATCGGCATGCCGGTGTCTCCGCCGGCCCGGATCGCAGGATCGATGGGGATTCTTCCGAGAAACGGAATCCCGAGTTTCTCGGCCGCCCGCTCTCCGCCTCCATGAGAAAAGATGTCACTCCTCGTGCCGCAATGGCCGCAGACGAAGTAGCTCATGTTTTCAATGATGCCAAGGAGCGGGACGTTGACCTTCTGGAACATCATCAGGCCCTTCCGCACGTCGTGAAGCGCGACCTCCTGCGGTGTCGTCACCGTAATGGCGCCGCACAATGGGATCAACTGCGAGATAGTGAGCTGCGCATCTCCTGTGCCCGGCGGGAGGTCGATCAGCAAGTAATCCAGCTCTCCCCAGACCACATCACGAAAGAACTGCTGGATCGCGGTGTGAATCATCGGGCCGCGCCATACGACCGCCGTCTCTTCCGGCACGAAGAATCCCATCGAGATGAGCTTGACGCCGTGACTTTCGGCCGGCTTAATTTTGCCGTCCTGCTGCTCGGGCGGCGTGGCCACCCCCATCATCATGGGAATATTCGGCCCATACACATCCGCGTCCATCAGGCCGACTTTGGCTCCGGAGAGACCCAGCGCAACCGCCAGATTGACGGCAACTGTCGATTTTCCAACTCCCCCCTTGCCGCTGCTAACAGCAATAACCTGTCGGACGT
>JBOHOS010000440.1:0-1730 GCA_050731295.1 Nitrospiraceae bacterium
AACAGACTCGGCACTTCCACGCCGACCACCGATTTTCCGGGAAGGGGCGCGACGATCCGAATACTTGTCGCCTTCAACGCCAGCGCCAGGTCATCGCTCAAGTTGACGATACGCGCGACTTTCACGCCCGGCGCCGGCTCGAACTCATACATGGTGACGACCGGACCGGGATGGATTTCCGTCACCTTCCCTTCGATGCCGAAACTCAACAAGGCCCGGGTGAGCACCTCGGACTGCGCTTTCAGCGCGTCATCGCTCATCCGCCCCGAGGGTCCGGATGGATCGCTCAACAAATCATGAGGATCGGGCAGCTTGTAAGCGGGGGAGACCGGTCGCGGCGGAGGGATCTCCAGAATTTCGGTGTCCTCGGCAGAGGCTTTGACAGAGACCTCGGCGGTACGGGAAGGGGAAGGCGTGGCCGACGTGGTGGCATCTTCGTCTCCATGCACCTCGCCGTCCTCGGGAACCGGCCGGTGAATCTTTACCGGCTTCGGCTTCGGTTTCCTCACTTTTTCAGAAGGCTCCGTCCGAGCGGGAATCAGCGCGGCCGTCGTCTCCGCTAACGATCCCCACCACTCGGGCACACGCGTCCACAGTTCGGCCAGGGACATGGGCGTCGCCAGCAAGAGCGACACGAGCAGGCCGGCCAATACGATAATGTGCGCGCCGGTGCTCGCAAAATACCCGCGCAAGCCGTCCGCCAGGAACTGTCCGGTAACGCCACCCGCCGTCCCGCGATGCACGAGCCCGCTCGAGAGGGTCGGCACGCCGATCAACTCCAAGTGCAACAAGCCGCTCAGGAACACCAGGGCGGCCAGCGATCCGGCGGCGCTCCGCAGCGTGACGCTCAGCGCGCCTTCGACAAAGCACCTTGCACCCAGCATGACCAGGAGAAAAGGAAGCAGATAGGCGCCGGCGCCGATCAGCCAAAACAGCGCGGCGGCCAGCGAGGCGCCGACGGTCCCGATCATGTTGCGTGTCGGAACCGCCGCCCCTGTCCGTGAACCGAAGAGGGGAACATCGGTCGGAGAAAAGGAGACCAGGCTCAGAAGCGACAGCAGCCCAAGTGTCAGCAGCAGGACGCCGATGACTTCGTGCTTGAGATTGGAAGGCTGACGGGAGGCACTGCGGGCGTCACCGCGCTTCGCCGTGGTGGAAGCACCCATGGGCAGGATGGTAGCACAGGAAGGAGGTGAATTCAAAAGGAAGAAGCGGGGCCGTGCCTACCCTCGGTTGCTCGCGCAGCGCGGAAGGTTTCACCCAACCTACCCCAGGCGCGCCAAGACGCGCCCTTCCCGAGCAGAATGTGCTCGCTCGATGGCCGCAATAGGACAGCCCCGACCCTCCCTCTCAAGGGTACGGTGATAGCGGACGCGCACAGTTGAGGTAAGCCAGGCCCGCTTTCATTTTTGAAGGGTTGGGGGGAGTAGGAGAAAAAAAAGTGAAAAGAGATTGGGCATTGCGGTGGGGCGTCGGGGCTGGTCTCGTGCTCCCGGAGCGCACGATTAAAATGTGCTCGCTTCGGGAAAGGGTGCGCCTTGGCGCCTTGGAGCGGGCGGGTGAGATACCGCGCGCCATGAAGGCAGCCGTCTCGCTGATTATCAAGCGACCAAAAGTAGATCTTTTTGACAACTCATCAGATTCTTCCATAATTAGTGCATAATTCTTGGTTTTTTCCTCTTACACAACTCTAATTGCTGGGCTTGCAGGCATACTGATCAGTGTTGAAA
>JBOHOS010000441.1:0-2645 GCA_050731295.1 Nitrospiraceae bacterium
GTTTGTAAGGGGGCCGACAAGAAAGAGGCTTGTGGAGAATTATCGTGAAGTGGATGTCATCGCGGAGATCAAACGGCTGACCGGCGGCGGGGTCGATGTGGCGATCGAAGCCCTCGGCACGCAGCAAACCTTTGAGAATGCCCTTCGATGTCTGCGTCCCGGCGGCACGTTGTCCAGTCTCGGCGTCTACTCGGGCAAGCTGCAGATGCCCTATGAGGCCTTCGCTGCCGGTCTCGGGGACCATCGGATCATCACTACGCTGTGTCCCGGCGGCAAGGAGCGGATGAGGCGCTTGATGGAAATTGTCCGGAGGGGGCGCGTGGACCTCACGCCGTTGCTGACCCATCGGTTCTCTCTCGGGGAGATCATCGAAGGGTATCGAATCTTCGGCGAACGCCGCGACGGCGTGATCGCGGTGGCGGTTGCGCCGTGACATAAAGGAACGCCGAACAATGAAGCCTTCCCTTACGACAGGATTCAGCTTCGGGCTGGCCTCGGGCGTCATCACCACTCTCGGGCTGATGGTCGGGTTGCATTCCGGCACGCATTCGCAGTCGGTAGTGATCGGCGGTATTCTCACGATCGCCATCGCCGACGCCATGTCGGATGCGATGGGGATTCATATCTCGGAGGAGTCCAAGAACAGCCAGACGGAGAGAGAGATCTGGGAATCGACCGTGGCGACCTTTCTCACCAAATTCGGCGTCGCCCTTACGTTTGTGGTGCCGGTGCTGGTGTTGCCTCTGACGGCCGCAGTCGTCGCCAGTATCGTGTGGGGCCTCGCGCTGCTCGCGGTATTGAGTTTCGTGCTCGCCCGGATGCAACACCTTTCCCCGTGGAACGTGATTCCGGAGCATGTGCTGATCGGCATCGCGGTCATTACCATCACACACTACGTCGGTGGCTGGATCGGGGCCCGGTTCGGCTAGTGTCTTTCACGACGGCTGCTTCTCCGATGGCATTACTACTCGCGCTGGAATGAATCTTTCTCACGCGACGAGACTCTTAAGAAGTGGATGAGACGCTCAGAGGTGAGGCTGAAGAGAGGAATAACGCTCGGCTTTAAGGAGGTGTGACCATGGAATGCAACGTCGGCGGGATTGAACGAGGAATTCGGATCCTCGTGGGGGTATTGCTGTTATCGCTGGGTTTGTTCGGAGGACTAACCGGTTGGCAGGCCGGCTTGGCCGACGGGGTCGGAGCGATCGCGCTGCTGAGCGGCGCCTTTGGCTTTTGTCCGGCGTGGAAGTTGCTCGGCATCAATACATGTGGCATAAATCAAACGAATAAGGCATGATTAGACCCCGGCGCCGGGGCCTGTTTTTCTGCAAGGAGGAACGAGCTTGCAAAAATACTTTGGGAACCTGCTTCCGTTGAGACACGCATGAATCCAAACGGCCAAGGACACGAAAACGATCAAGGGCCGTTTCATACTCCCGTCGGATCGCGCCGGACATTCTTTCAATGGGTGATCGGAGCTGCCACTGCGGTGATTGGAGCCGGTCTTGCCGTTCCGCTGGTCGGGTATGTGATCTCTCCGGCGTTCAAACGCCGGGAGCCTTCGTGGGTCCAGGTCGGAGACGTGAGTGAGCTCAAAGTTCTGGAACCCACGCAACTCGACTATGTCGCCACCGTTCGAGACGGCTGGATGGAGATCAAGACGCAGAAGGCCGTCTGGGCGGTGAAACAGGCCGGGGGAGACGTGACGGTGTTTTCGCCCATCTGCACGCATCTCGGCTGCGGCTATCGATGGGACGAATCGGATCGGAAATTCAAGTGTCCGTGCCATGGGAGCGTCTTCGATGTGACGGGTACGGTCTTGGGTGGTCCGGCGCCACGGCCGCTGGATACGCTGCCTGTAAAAGTCGAGGCCGGCCGCCTGCTCGTCGTCTACAAGGAGTTCGTGCCCGGCCGGCGCACCTCGGTCGAGATCTGAAGACATGGCATCACGGATCTATCAATGGTTGGATAGCAGGCTGAGACTCAAGCCGATTCAACAGACACTGCTCGATGAACCAATTCCCGGCGGAGCAAGCTGGATCTATGTCTTCGGCTCCGCGACTCTGTTCTTGTTCGCGCTGCAAGCCATCACCGGCATGTTCCTCGCGGTCTATTATGCGCCGACGCCGGACCATGCTTACGACAGCATTCAATTCATCGAAGGGCAGGTGACGTTCGGCGCTTTCGTGCGCGGCTTGCATCATTGGGGTGCCTCCGCGATGGTCGTCGCTATCGGCCTGCACATGCTCCAGACGTTTCTCTACGGCGCCTACAAGCCGCCGCGCGAAGTCATGTGGATGGTGGGAGTCGTGCTGTTTCTGGTCACGTTGGGCTTTGCCTTTACGGGATATCTGCTGCCCTGGGATCAGAACGCCTATTGGGCGACGCAGGTGGGCATCAATATGGTCGGGACGATCCCGATCATCGGCGACCTTCTCGTGCGGGTCCTGCGCGGGGGGCAGACGCTCGGAGCGTTGACGCTCTCGCGGTTTTTTGCGGTACACGTGCTTTTTCTGCCGGCCCTGCTCGTCTTCGGCGTCATGCTGCATCTGTTCATCCTTCGACGCATCGGCCCGGCCGGTCCGTGGAGCGAGGAGCGGGCGAAACGGGGCAGCGAGACCTTCCATCCCAGGCAAGTCTACATG
>JBOHOS010000442.1:0-1730 GCA_050731295.1 Nitrospiraceae bacterium
GCCACATCCAGTCCCTCCAGCGTTGCGATGTAATGCACCACCCGTCCCTGGAAGCTTGGCGGGACAGCGGCGCGTATCTGGCCTGCATTGACCGGAATCGCAGTGCCGGCGCCGAAGACGCTATCGATAGATTCGGTGAGACGGAGTGCTGTAGTAAAGTCCGCCTGTCGAAGGACAATCGAAACGGAATTCCATTCGTCGAGATTGACCGCCACTTCTCTTTCAACGATGGCCCCGCCCGGAACCAAACCGGCCGCCTGATGATTTTTCGTGACCGAGGACTGAGCATTGCCGCCGAGAAATCCCCCGATTGAGATCGGACCTTGCGCGACCGCATACACCTGCTGGTTTGGCGCCTTCAACGGCGTGAGCAGCAGTGTTCCGCCTTGCAGGCTCTTGGCATTCGCCATGGAGGAGACCACGACATCCACGGCCATGCCGGGCTTCGCAAACGGCGGCAGCTTGGCCGTCACCATGACCGACGCAATATTGCGCGTCAGCAACTGAATCGGGTCAATGATGAGATTGATGCCCATCTTATTCAGCATGGACATCATCGCCTGCACCGTGAACTGACCGCCGATGACCTGATCGCCCGTTCGATCCAATCCCACCACCAGCCCGAACCCGATTAGTTGGTTCTCACGCACGCCTTCAAAGGTCGCCACATCTTTCACTCGCGCCGCCTGCACGGAAGCTCCCATCGTGGCCATGACCGCAATCATGATGAACGTGACGACTGTGGTAAAAATCATCGTTGACTTAGGCATGTCATCCTCTGTCAGACGTCGTCTTAGAAGGGATAGATCCAATCCAGGATACGAACCAGCCAGCCCGGCCGCTGAACATCGTCCACGACACCAAGCCCGGCATATTCGATTTTGGCATCCGCGATGGCGCTTGAGAGGACGGTATTTCTGGTATCGACATCCACCCGGCGCACGACGCCGTTGAGCGTCATCATCTGCTTTTCGCTATTGACGGTCACTTCACGATGTCCCTCGATCCGCAGATCGCCATTGGGAAGCACCAGGGTAACCATGGCCGAGAGCGTGCCCGTCAAGGTATCCGCACGACTCGTGGCACCTTTGCCTCCGAACTTATTTGCGGCCGTGGCATCGATGCTCAGGCCGCTTTGCGCTCGGGCCCCGAGGCGAATGCCCGGGATGCCGATCGTTCCGTTGCCGGAAAGACCGTTGGTGATCGTCGATTCCCGCTGTGCCAGGGTGTCGGCCGTTTTCGATCCTTTATGATTCTCGACAATCTTGATGGTCAGGATATCCCCTACACGCATGGCCCGTAGATCCTCGTATAGATAGGCGCGACCATTCTCCTCTTGCCAGAGCGATCCGAGCGTTTTCGGCGGCGGCAGGGGCGGAACCACCAATGTCGGGTTTACCGGCTGTTTGCTGCTGCATCCGAAAACCGGAATCATCAGGCTGGCAGCCGCCACCGTCATGGTGATCCGAATGGCAATGCTCATGCGCAAGCAAGAGGTTGTGGGCATCTTTGAGGTTGGCCGAGGCATGTCAGAAGTCCACTTGGACGACACCCGGCCCGACGACTTTCGCGCTGATGTCTTTGCCTGAGTCTTGATTGGTCACCGTCAACGTCTGTCCGGCAAACCCGGCCGCTTTGGTCACGCCGGAGGCTTGAATGAGGAGCCCGCCGCGTCTGGCTTCGATCGTGACACGATCCCCTCGGCGGACGGCATACGGTTGGGCCAGCAT
>JBOHOS010000443.1:0-5641 GCA_050731295.1 Nitrospiraceae bacterium
GCCAAGGAGGAATTCAAATAGACCTGCAGCAAGATCGGAACGGCGATCAGGACGACATGAAAGAATTTTCCAGTGATGTTGTCGGCTTGAAAGGCGAAGATAAGAATCAACGTCATGAGTAGCGCCATGATGGTGAGGGGCGCCAGGCGAGGCAAGAGGCCCTGCTCGAACCATCGCGCGCCATGCCGGCGAACGAACCAGGCGCGCAACAGGGCGCCGATAATGAGCGGGATCACGATAAAGGCCGATACGGAATAGAGCAAGACATGAAATGGGACCGACAGAGACGACGCGCCGCTGACGAGCAGGGCGACGATCGGGGCAAAGAGAAACAGCATGATGAGATCGTTCACCGACACCTGCACCAGGGTATAAGCCGGATCTCCGTCCGTCAAATAGCTCCAGACAAAGACCATAGCCGTGCAGGGCGCGGCGGCTAAGATAATCGCTCCGGCGATGTACTGGTCGGCTTCAGCGGGATTGATCCACGGCGAGAATAGGTGCTTGAAGAATAGCCAGGCGATCAAAGCCATGGAGAACGGCTTGACCACCCAATTGACGAACAGGGTGACGAAGAGACCCGCCGGTCGTTTCCCGACGTCGCGAACCGCCGCAAAATCCACTTTCATCATCATCGGGATAATCATGAGCCAGATCAGGATGGCAATAGGCAAATTGATCTGGCTTCCAGGCGCCAGTTCAAGATCGCGGAGGTCTCGGATCGTTTCCGGCGCCCACGTTCCCAGACCCACCCCTGCCACCATGCAGAAGCCCACCCAGATGGTCAGGTAACGCTCGAATAGGTTCAGCCGTTTTTCTACCGGTACTGCGGGTACCGTTCCAATGGCTAATTCCATACCACTCCTTCCGTCGAATCGTTGATGTCACAGTTCTTTTGGTCGGCCTGGCTCGGCCGGTTTTATAGCGCGGAGGAATGCGCTCATGAACTTCCCGTCTACACGAGGGGCTATCTCATCGAGGTTGAGCCCGGCGCCGGCCAAGAAGGCGCGGGCGTCCTCCAACCGATAGATGCGCGTCGGTTCGAGTTCGACGGCCTCAAACCCGGCTCGCACGAGCGTATCGGTGTACTCCGTTTCTTCCAACGCGCCCGCCACGCAACCGATCCACAACTCAATGCTGGGACGAATCTCATGCGGAATCGCGCCGCGCACGACAACGTCTGAAATCGCCAGGCGGCCCCCCGGCTTCAGCACACGAAAGGCCTCCGCAAAGACGCGGTCCTTGTCGGGAGACAGGTTGATGACGCAATTGGAGATGATCACATCCATGGATGCGTCCGGCAGGGGAATCTGCTCGATCTCACCCTTCAGAAATTCGACATTTTCGATCCCCGCCTTCTGCTGATTCTCACGCGCCAGCGCCAACATCTCATCGGTCATATCGAGGCCATACGCCTTTCCGGTCGGACCGACCCGTTTGGCTGAAAGGAGGACGTCGATGCCTCCGCCCGATCCAAGGTCGAGAACGATTTCGCCGGGATGGAGTTGAGCCAACGCGGTGGGATTGCCGCAACCGAGGGAGGCGGCCACGGCCGTGTCGGGTAAGGCTGCCGTCTCATCAGGCTTGTAGAGGTCGCCGGTGATCGCGGCCGTGTTGAGAGTAGGCGCGCTCCCACAACAGGAGCTTCCTCCGTTCCTTGCTTGCAGCGCCGCCTGGCGGTATTCGGCCTTCACCAGTTCTTTGAGCTGTTCGGGATTCATCCGCCCTCCTCACTTTAACCCATCAAGAATTGTTGATTGATGGAGGCCAAAAAAAATCACTCGCACGATCTGGAGCGTACCCGGCTCCCTGAGCCTTGCTTTAACGACTCAATGAGATCGTGCAATTCTTCTAGGACGTCGGGGTTCAGCGAATAGTAAATCCACCGTCCATCCCGCCGATCTTTGAGGATGCCGGCATCCTTGAGCGTCTTTAAATGGAAAGACAGGCGAGATTGCCCCGTACGGAGGGTGTCGGTCAGGTCGCAGACGCACTGTTCGCCCGCGCTCAGACATTGAAGAATGCAGAGCCTCGTTTCGTCCGCCAACGCGTGAAATAAACGAGTCATTCGCTCCCTGCTCTGTGTGGTGGCGCCGAGCACGCGGGAATTGTATCAAGAAAAGTTGATTGATACAAGCGAGGATAACCCTATGTAGATCAGTAACTTCAGAAACAAATCTTCTTCCTTTAGCGTTCAGGATGGTTGTGCTAGGATAACATTTTTTTGCGAGGTCGTTATGGATTGTGTGCTGTTTCGACACGGGATCGCAGTCGATGCGGAGGATTGGCAGGGATTGGATGCTCAACGGCCTCTCACCTTGAAAGGGGTGGAGAAAACCAGAGGGGCCGCAGGCGGACTCACTCGCCTCGATGTCGCGCCGACTCATGTGATCTCGAGCCCGTTCATTCGGGCGCTCGACACGGCAAAAATCATCCGGGAGGTGTTTAAGATCCGTGACGACTCGCCTCCCTGCGAGGCGCTGCTCCCTGATGCGCCGCCGGACCAGTTGGTGGCCTGGCTGGCAACCTTACCGGGCGACGCCAGCGTGGTCTGTGTCGGGCATGAACCCAACTTAGGACAGGCTGCAGGATTTATGCTGTTTGGGGCCGGTGTGTGGGGCCTGTCGTTGAAAAAAGCCGGTGCCTGCGCGATCCGGTTTGATGACATGCCGAAGCCTGGAGAGGGTCAATTGCGGTGGTGGATGATGCCGTCCCAGCTCAGGTCAATGGCAAAGAGCGACCGGGGCCGTCGCTCGAAGAGTGATCGATAACAGCTTCTGTGCTCGGTCCCGCCTGTGCGTCTCGTTCATTCCTCAGAATCGGCTTGATCTTGGCCCGGAGCGTCTCTTGAATGTCCTCGGGCGGCTTGCGGGCGTCGATGACTTCGAAGCGAAACTCCTCCGCCATCTTGTCGAATTCCTCGATCAAAAGGCCTTGATATTTTTTGAAGCTATCGTAGAGATCGGCGCCGAGCTTGAGATCCATGCCCGATTCCCAATAGTTCATGCCGTTGCTCTCAATCACGCGCAGCGCCAACGTATCGACGTCGATTCTCAAGTAACACACCAGGTCCGGCAGCACGGCAAACCCGAACACATCGCGAATCCAGTTGCGGTCGCCGCTGCGCACCACGTCGCGCGCAAACGCCGTATAGATGTACCGGTCGGCCAGGACGATGAACCCCGAACGGAGGGCGGGGATGATCTGATGCTCCAGCCGATCGGCGAAATCCGTCGCATAGAGCAGACTGAACGACCACCGATCCAGGATGTTTCCTTGCTTGGCGACCTCGATCGTTTTTGACATCAAGCTGGACCGGGTCCAGCCGGTTGTCATCACGCCGTAGCCCTGCACCTCCAGCCACTCTTGCAACAGATCGATATGGGTCGATCGCCCGACCCCGTCGGTCCCTTCGATCGCGATGAGCTTGCCTTTCAGGTCATTCGGATTTACGTACGTCAAACCGTCGCCAAAATAGCCGCTTCCCATGAGTGCCTCGTTTAGGTTTGTACTGCTCCAGAGCCTGCGACACCAGGTGCCGCATCGCGTTCTGCTGCTCTTCGATGTCTTTGGTCGCGTCCATCGTGATCAACCCGTATTCGGTGACGATCTTGTCGTACTCCGCCAGGATGCGGGACTGAAATAGCCGGAAGCTTTCGGTCAAATCCTGGCTGAGCCCCATATCCATTCCGGCCTCATAATACTTCAACTGGGCGCGGGTGCCGCAGAGGAGCCGGTCGATCGCAACTTCGATGGGAACGTTGAAATAAAAAGCCATATCGGGACGGATCGCGAAGTTGTACATTTTCCGGACCCATGCCGGGGAGACCCCCCTGACGGCATCACGGGCAAAGGCGGTGTAAACGTAACGATCGGCCAACACGAGCATCCCGGCTTTGAGCGGCGGCAAAATGTCGTGGTACAGCCGGCTGGCAAAATCGGTGGCGTGGAGCAGGCTGAAGGTCGTCGGCGTGAGCGCCTTGCTTTTCTTTCCGCGACGGGTCGTTTCCCGAACCAGTTCCGATGAGTTCCATTCGGTGAAGAAGACATTGAACCCCTGCGACTCCAACCATTTTTTCAGCAGCAGCAATTGGGTGCTCTTGCCGGAGCCGTCGATGCCCTCGACGATGATCAATTTGCCGGGAAACGCATGCGGCTGCTGCAAGGTCAGCACCGGCGGCGTCATAGGGACTCTCCTTCAGTCGGGCAGATTTCAAACTGCACCGGCCGTTTGAAGACCTGCTCGAAGAGGTCGGCGCGGTTACGGGCAGCCCACATTTCGAGCTCCGGGTCTCCGGACGTGTACAGTGTGATCAAAACCGGCTTCCCGACCTTGACTTGTACATCGTGGATCACGGAAAACTGGCTCCGATCCAGCCCGTCGGCAATGCGCAGCAGGGCGCTCAGGACGTCGAGCGTGCGGCGATGGCGAGCCGGCAGCGCCTTGAGCGTGTCGTGCCTGTCACGGGGCAGCGCCCGCCGATGATAGCGGGCAATGTTGGCAATCATCTCGATATCGTCCGCAGACAGGCCCGCGAGGTCGCTGTGTTTGATCAAATAGTAGGCGTGCTTGTGGTGCTGCCGCGAATTGATCAAATATCCGACGTCGTGCAGAATCGCGGCATATTCCAGCCACTCGCGCGCCTGCTCGCCAAGGCCGTGCAGAGATCGGGTTTGATCGAACAGGCGTGTCGCGAGCTTGGCCACGTGCTGGGTGTGGGTTTCGGGGGAGCGGCAGCGCCGCGCCAAGAACACGACATTCCGCCGGCGCACGTTGGGAATCTCCTGCTCGGCGCGCAAGCCTTCGCGATGCCGTTCGATAAAATCGTAAATCAACCCTTCCCGGATGGCCTTGTCGCTGATGATCAACTCGCGGTGTCCCGTCATGTCCATGAGGCTCCGCAGGACGATGGTCGCCGGCATCAAGGTATCGGCGCGTTTCGGGTCGAGGCCGGGAATCGCCAAGCGGTCTTTGAAGCTGGCCTGCATCAATAACCGTTCGATCGCCTGCACTTCTTTCAAGGTCACGGTGGCGAGGTTGAGCTGCGGGACGGGACGGCCGGTGCGGCGGAGGTAAATGATCTCTGTGACGTTGCCCGCCATGCCCGACGTGGCGACGAGCCGATCGAACGTCTTTGTCTTGAAGCGCTGCAGCGCCGCCTTGAGCTGGGCATCGATCGCCTTCTGCATGTCCTGCAGCATGGACTTCGTCGGAGGATCGTGCTTGAGATAGAGATCCTTGAGCCGGATGGCCCCCAGTTTCAGGCTCTGGCCCAGGGCCATCGCTTTTCGGTTGCCGACGATCAGCTCCACCGAGCCTCCGCCCACATCGATGACGAGGGTCGGCCGGTCGGACAGGTCCATGCTGTGCCGCACGCCCAGATAGATCAGGCGCGCCTCTTCCTGTCCGGTGACCACCCGAGCCGTCAACCCCGTTTGCCGCGCGACCTCCTCGATAAATTCGCCGCCGTTCTTGGTTTCCCGCACGGCGCTGGTGGCGACGGCCACGATGCGGTCGTAGCCCTTGTTGCGAGCCAGGATGGCGAGATTGCGGATGACTTCCAGGCCGCGGGTCATGGCGGCTTCCGACAGGCGGCGGTTCTTAAACGCGCCGTCGCCGAGGCGGGTCGTGTCCTTGAAG